>JACNIV010000178.1 GCA_014382915.1 Candidatus Cloacimonadota bacterium
AGGGGGAATACTTTTATCATAACCCAATTACCAACTCAATTATCAAGTTCAGAATCAACTAATTTTATTTCAAATCCAAAAAAGCTTATTTCGGAGATTGTTAAAGAAGATTATATTACACTTACTCAACGACCGAATTACCAAAAAGAAGCAGCTTGGATTAATACTGATGAACGACCGGAATATATCAAAAAAAACAAACTCCGTTTTCTCCGTTATTACCAATTACAAGCAGTTCAATCAATACAACGAGAAGTGAAAGAAGGAAATGATAGATTCCTTTTTGAGATGGCAACCGGAACAGGAAAAACACTAACTTCAGCGGCAGTAATCAAACTTTTTTTAAGAACCGGCAATACTCGTCGAGTTCTCTTTCTGGTTGATAGACTTGAGCTTGAAGACCAAGCGAAAAAAGCTTTTGATCTGCTTCTTAAAAATGATTTCCAAACAGTGATTTACAAAGAGAATAGACAGGATTGGCGAAAAGCTGAAATTGTGGTAACAACCGTTCAATCTTTACTTCATAATAATAAATACGCAAAACTTTTTTCTCCGACCGATTTTGATCTGGTGATTTCAGATGAAGCGCATCGTTCAATAAATGGAAATGCTCGAGCTGTTTTTGAGTATTTTCCCGGATACAAACTTGGTCTTACCGCAACTCCTAAAGATTATTTAAAAAATTTTGATAATAAAAACCCAACAACTTCCGATCCCCGCGAATATGAAAGACGATTAATAAGGGATACTTATAAAACTTTCGGATGTGAAAGCAGAGAACCGACTTTTCGCTATTCTTTACTTGATGGTGTGAAAGATAATTTCCTGATCAATCCGGTTATTGTGGATGCTCGAACTGATATAACAACGCAATTATTATCCGAGAAAGGTTACTCCATTTTGAAATTTGATGAAAATAATGAAGAAGAGGAACAAATATTTTACCAAAGGCATTTTGAGAAAAAATTCTTTTCCGAGATAACTAACAGAGTATTGTGTAAATCTTTTCTTGAAAATGCTCTTCGCGATCCCATCAGTGGTGAAATAGGCAAATCAATTGTGTTTTCTGTTAGTCAGAATCACGCAACAAAACTAACACAGATTCTCAATGAAATGGCAGATAAAATGTTCCCGAATAAATATAATTCCGATTTTGCAATTCAAATTACATCAAGAGTTACAGATGCAAAACAATTTACTATAAATTTCTCTAATAACAATTTAAACGGTTCAGCTAACATTATAGAATCATACAAAACCTGTAAGACAAGAGTTTGTGTAACAGTAGGTATGATGACAACAGGTTATGATTGTACCGATCTTCTAAATCTTTGTTTAATGCGACCGATCTTTTCTCCGACAGATTTCATTCAAATGAAAGGAAGGGGAACAAGAAAACATAATTTTATAGAAGAACTTTTTGATGAAGATTTGAAAGAGATTGTAAAAGAACCTTATAAAACAAAATATAAGCTTTTTGATTTCTTTGCTAATTGCGAATATTTCGAAGAAGAATTCAATTATGATGAAGTGCTTAAATTAAGTGCTGAATCTTCAGGCGATAATGGTGAAAGTAGTAGTGATTATCAACCTACTCAACGAGAAGGTATTTATGAAAACTTCAATCCTGATATTCTAATTTCTTTGAACGAAGAAGAAATTGGCTTGCAAGGGATGAAAATCGACAGAATGTTTTTCCAAATATTTGAAGAAAAAATTCGCGAAGATGAGTTTGTAAAAGAAAAAGTAAATGATGAAAAATGGGACGAAATAACAGAATATATTAATGACGAAATTCTTAATAAACCGGATGAATTTTTCTCATTGGCAAAATTGCGTAAAGCTGCAGGAGTTGACAGACGACTCACTCTTCGGGAAATCATTGAGAAAATATTTGGTTTGATTCCAAAATTTAAAATGAAAGATGATATTCTGGAAGAAGAATTTATTAAATTTATAAATATTTTCAAGCCAACTGATCCTGCTGATATTCCGGCAATAAAATATTATTTCAAAGCTTATATCTCAAATAATTTGGTTAGAGATATAATCGAACACAAAAGAGAACGATTGATCGAACTTCATACAAATCCATCTTTTAATATTCAACATTACAAAGCTGTTCCCGATAAATGGCGAAACGCAATACCTGAATATATCAAAGATTATGTTCCTTTAAATCAATTTATGAATTAGGAGTAATTAATGCTCGATAACGAAACAAAAAGAAGAATAGATACAGCCCGAAATATCCTCGTTGGGAAAGTTCCCGATCCGAAATCACAGGTTGAGCAGATTACAATTGCTTTGATTTATAAATTTATGAACGATATGGATGCTGTTGCTGAAGAACTGGGAGGAAGTAGAACTTTTTTTTCCGGTGAGTTTGAAAGATATAGCTGGAATAATTTAATGGCTCCCGGGATGGGTGGTTACGATGTTCTCATCCTTTATGCAGAAGCAATTCAAAAAATGGATTTTAACCCAAACATTCCAACCCTATTTCGTGATATTTTCAAAAACGCTTTCCTGCCGTATCGTGATCCTCAAACACTTAAAATGTTCCTAAAAGTAATAAATGATTTTTCTTATGATCATTCCGAAAAACTCGGTGATTCTTTTGAATACCTGCTTTCGGTTCTTGGAAGTCAGGGAGATGCAGGACAGTTCCGAACTCCAAGACATATAATTGAGTTTATGGTGGATGTTGTAAATCCGCAAAAGGACGATACAATTCTCGATCCTGCTTGTGGAACTGCAGGTTTTCTGATTTCTGCCTACAAACATATTTTAAAAACCAACACGAAAAAAGGAAAAACCGGAGATGCTTTAACTCCTGACGAACGAACAACACTTGCTGAAAATATCAGAGGTTACGATATTTCACCGGATATGGTTCGGCTTTCTTTGGTAAACCTTTATCTTCACGGTTTCCAAACTCCCAATATTTTTGAATACGATACACTGGCAAGCCAGGACAGATGGAACGAATACGCCGATGTAATTTTGGCGAATCCACCTTTTATGTCACCCAATGGCGGTATTAGACCGCATAAAAGATTTTCCGTGCAATCCAAAAGAAGCGAAGTGCTGTTTGTTGATTATATGTGCGAACATCTCACGCCGAACGGACAGGCAGGAATAATTGTGCCGGAAGGAATTATTTTTCAATCTTCAAATGCTTATAAACAACTGCGTGAAATGCTCGTGAAGAATTATCTTTATGCTGTTGTCTCTCTTCCTGCTGGTGTTTTCCAACCTTATGCCGGTGTGAAAACTTCAATTTTACTTATCGATAAAAAACTGGCAAAAAGGATAGATAAAATCCTCTTTGTAAAAATTAAAAATGACGGTTTTAATTTAGGAGCACAAAGACGACCGATTGAGAAGAACGATCTTCCGAAAGCAATTGAATTAATTACAAATTACAAAAAACAAATTGCGAATGGAGAAAATCCTGATATTGAAAACTTTAAAAATGCTCTTCTCGTTGAGAAAGATAAAATTGCTGAAAGCGGTGACTGGAATTTGAGTGGTGAAAGGTATAAAGAATATGAGGTAATTAAAACTGAATGGGATTTGGTTGAGTTGGGTGAAATATGCGAGCTCAAATATGGGAAATCCTTAAAAAAAGATAATCGAGTAACAGGTAAATATCCAGTTTATGGCTCAAATGGAATAGTTGGTTATCATAATGATTTCATTGTTAAAGCTCCATTCATAGTTGTTGGAAGAAAAGGTTCAGCTGGAGAAGTCGTTTTCTCTGAGAAACATGGATTCCCAATTGATACAACATTTTATATAGAAAGAGATATAGATTCTAAA
>JACNIV010000179.1 GCA_014382915.1 Candidatus Cloacimonadota bacterium
AATAGGTTTTGAAAGATATTGAAAAGCTCCTGCATGAACAGCTTTTACAGCACCTTCTATGCTGGAAAAACCTGTTAGTACAATGATAACTGCCAGAGGTTGTTTTCGTTTGATCAGTTTCATTAGTTCAAATCCACCTAACCTGGGCATAGCCATGTCTATAATGAACAGGTCATATACTTCGTAGTCCATTTTATCGAGTGCATCTTGCCCATCAACAGCCAGAGTTATTTTATAGCCTTCTTCTTCCAGTAGCTCTTTACATAGCTCTCTGATGCTATGTTCATCATCCACTATCAATATATGTTTTTTCATTTCTTATCCCTAATCCTGATTCTTGCTTTCTTTCTGAATTAATTCCAGGTTTTTTAGTTTTTGAAGTCTTGCCAGGATGCCATTAATGCCATTAATAGCTTCTGTCATCTGGTCGCCCGCTTTTACTAGCATGTCATCCTTATAATCTTGAGCTGCTTTTATCACTCTTCTGATCGATAGAGAAATTATTGTAAGCGGATTATTTATATCGTGATCTATACTTGCTAATGACGCAGCTACAGAAACTACTTCTTTATATTTTTCAAGAGATTCTTTGTTTTGAATAATTTCTTTCTGCTTTTCAGAAATAACACTTTCCTGTTCCTTTATTAAATCTTTACTTTTCTGCGTTTCGACTGCAATTTTCTTCATTAAGTCACTGAGGAAATTAGATACAAAAGCAATTCCACTGAAAAGACCGGTATAAGAGATCAGGAAAATGGTTTGAGAAGCTACATCAGCATCGAATGTTTCACCGCTGACTGTTGCCAGCCAACCAAAGTTATACATCAATATCAGCATTAAAAGACACATGCTGCCTATCATTGCCGCTAAAATTCCTCCTAAATTCTCAATATTAAGACTGGCTGTGATCACAGCGATGAGATAGATCCACACAAACGAACTGTTCAAACCCCCTGTAAGATGTACAACTAAAGTGGCAAAAACAATATCAAGAAGAATTTGCAATGAACTGAATAAGGTGTTCGTTCTTATTATCTGCATGTGAAAAAACATATTCAAAACACAGATACCGATAAATGTAGAGACAAAGACCACGATGGGATATATCTCCACGATCTGATTTACTCGTAATATACCTATGGCAAATAGAATAAGCACTATAAACCAGCGGATCTTTGACCACCATTTATTCATCTGGATTTCATGATTTATTATATCGAGTGTATCCATTGTTACTCCAATCCTTTCTTAAAGGTTATTCATCTTCAAACCAGCTGATAATTTTAAGTTCATAATCTAAGGTTAGAGATGCATCGGCAAATGCATCAAGTATCGCACCAAGATCATAAGTAATTTGACAGTTACCGAGAACGAGTGTATCCTCGTACTGGATTCCGCCTTCCACGTAAATTGCACCGTTAAAACCATCATTACCGTTAATGAATAATGTACCGGTAATCCACATTATGCCATCGAAAGTGCCTCCGGAGAATTGGGCATCACCATCGACTATAAGTATTCCACTTCCTACCCAGTCTGTTCTTGTTACCTTTAAACTACCGCCCTCATTAGCGAATGAAACCCAGGTTATGTCTTCAAAACCCGCGGGGTTGTTGGGAGGGTCCTCAAAGTGGTTATCAGCAATAGCTTCCATTTCTTCTTTTGTAATTCCGAATAGATCTTCAAAAGATAAAGGAGGATCACTGTTTTCAATAATATCACCAGTGATATCGGCACTACCGCCTACTTCGATCTCTCCGTTTGCAGACATGGCTGCCTGAGCATAAGTGGGAACCCAACATACCAGGGCACTGCTTTTGTGTTGAATTGTTTCATCAGCATTTTGATAACCTGCATAAGAAACAATTTCTATGGTGTCATTTGTTGTATTTGAGTTATATTGAATGCTGTCTATTGTGCCTTCCATAACTGCAAAATTAGTATAGGTCTGTGTGTTTTCTCCCGCGGTTAAGGTGACGGTTCCGTCATTGAGATTCCTCATCCCGTATACTATGGCTTCATGGCATAATGCTTTAGCTTGCAATTCTGCAATATTACTGGATGAAAGTTCCGGAATCTCTTCGGTTCTATCTTGAACGGAAAGTAAGATCACTGTTATTACTGCAGCAACAATAAATATGGCTACTATCAATAACTTGCCCATAAACTACCTCCTTTTCTTAAAGATCTCAAGATCTTTAAATTTAATTATTCCAACTTATTATCGTGATTGCCGGACCAGAAGAAATATTGTACGTACTCAACAACTGTTGTATAATATCTCGATCATAATAAACATCACAATTCCCAGTAACTTTAGTTTGTTCATCAGGTTCGCTGTTAATGAAAATTGTTCCTTGCACAAGACCGTTACCGGACATCATGAACCTTCCACCTTCCACCCAGATAATACCGTCGAAAGTACCACCGGTCATGTGGAATTCTCCATCAACTATTAAGATACCGCTACCACTCCAATGATGGTTTGTAAAGTGTGCTTTGTTGTTACCTGTGGCTTCTATGTATGTTATTCCATTTACGGGAGTCACATTATTTGGTGGATTCGTGTAATCATTATCGGCAATAGCTCTCATCTGTGCCATTGTCATGCCAAAAACAGTTGCAAAATCTAAATCAACGTTTTCCTCTACGTTTCCTATGATGGTTGAGCTACCTGTAACATCAAGGTCTTTTGAACAGGTGATGGCATTATCAAAACTTGCAGAGGTATAAAGAATTTCAGCTATACTTTGATATTGAGTTCTTTTTCCATTGACATTAGCAGTTACATAAGAAGTTATCTTCAGAGTATCTCCGGAGCCGATCATCACATATTTGATACTGTCTATTGTTCCATCCAGAACATCAAAATCTGAGAAAGTTTGACTCACACTGGATTCACTGACTGATAGACTTCCCTGGTTCAACTGTCTTATACTGTACATAAGAGCTTCATTACTTAAAGACTTAGCCTTGATTTCCGATATGTTGGAAGATATCAAATCAGGAATATCAGCACTTTTACTTTGAACCGAAACGGCAATAGTAGCAAAAACAGCCGTTAGCATTAAAAGGATAATGATTAATAATTTTCCCATTGTTAACTCCTTATTATTATTTACTATAAGTACAAATTTTTAAAATATTTCCAGAATACTATATTGTGCCTGAGAAACCTTTTATCTATATCAGGTTGGTGAGTATCATAGAAAAATGTAAGACTGACCTCAATTGAACGAATCAGACCATGGTTTGAGCCTGGAGAAATAATTAAGTTATCATTCACATCGTAATATGTAATTGCCAATGTATCTGCCATCCAGAAAGGACCTAAGATCGAGTTAGTCATATTATTTTGATAAACGTATAAAGGAAAACCATTACTGGTGGAATCTTCTTGAACGAAATAAAAAGTACTGATGCTGGAAGTCGGATTTGTCTGTCCAAGAAATTTAAAACTTTTTGAGGTGACTTCGATTATTGGATCAGTACCTTCAGGAACTCCAGCACCAACTTTGGATAAGATTCTTTCCAGACCGGGTTGGTCTAAGTTTCCTACTTTCCTTCCTGTAATCAAATCTTCAGACATCTGGGTTAAACTGATCTGGAGCTGAGTATTATAGCTTACCACCTGCATATTGGAAAGTGCACCAAATATCATCAGAAGTACCAGGCTTCCGGCTATCGTTGCACCCATTACATCTATTAAACTCGACATAATTTAGAACCCCCTATTGAAAAAAACTTTACTGAATGGAGAATTCAACGTTCCTATATATAAGGTATCCATTGATGTAGACAGGCAATTCATGCGTACATCCACTTTTTGATATAAAGTATCTGCATGTGGAGTATTTCCCAAACTATCACAATAAGTTGAATTAATTTGAATATTATAAATAACATTATTCACAGTCTTAGTTTCACTCAAACTTAAATAAGTTTCATGAATTCGTGAAAAATATAAAACCGGAGGATCTCCCAGTAATTCTGCTTCGATTCTCTGAAAGTACCTGTCGGCGATTTTTTGTCCCTGCAGGTAATGCATATTATCATAAACCAAGGCAGACTGATCAAGCATAATGTTATAAGTATTCAACAGCATTGTTGAAAAAAGCGCTAATGCTAATAGAACTAACAACATCTGGATATTCATGATCTAGTCCTCCGAGGTTGCATAAGTTACCTCTGAAACAGTTGTTAATCCCGTTCTGATCCTGTCCAGTCCGGATTCCAATAAAGATAACATACCCTGACTTTCAGCAATTTTTCTGATATTCTGTTCATCTATCTCAGTACCGGAATCTACAATAGCTTTTCGTATCTCGGGACTGAAATACAAAGCTTCACAGATGTTGATCCTTCCTTTATAACCACGATTGCATTTCTTACAACCCTTTCCTGCTTCATATATTTTACCGGATTCCAATTCCTCTTCTGTTAACCCCAGATCGATTGCAGCAGGCCACTTATCTTTGGAAATCGGTTTTCTACATTCGAGACATAATGTTCTAACAAGACGCTGAGCAACTATTATATTTATAGCATACGCCAACAGGAAAGTTTCAACACCCATTTTATACATTCGCGAAATAGCACTGGGAGCGTCGTTTGTGTGAAGGGTTGAGAATGTTAGATGTCCTGTATTGGCAAGTTTGATAGCTATTTCGGCTGTTATTTTATCACGGATCTCACCTACCATAACAACATCCGGGTCATGTCGTAGAATGGATCGAATAGCATTATCAAAGGTGAACCTGTGCCCGATCTTAAGTTGCCTTGCTCCCTTAATATGATATTCCACCGGATCTTCACATGTCAGAACGTTCTTAGATGGATCTATAGTATGATAGAGTGCAGCCATCAAGGTAGTAGATTTACCACTACCAGTAGGTCCGGTTACCAGTACTATACCTTTCGATTTTGAAATAGAATCTATGAAATCTTTTTCTGCCTGCTCCTGGAAACCGAGTTTTCGTAAATCAGTTATCACGTTCCTATCGTCAATGGTTCTTATCACGATGCTTTCAAAGCGACGTTCATATTCCGAAGAAGTAATTGGAATTATGGATACACGGAAACGGATAAGATGATCATCAATAATACGTTGCATAAATCCGTCTTGAGCTGTGTCCCTTTCAAAACGATCTACCCCTGTTGCTCTATCTTTAGCCACGGCAGACATTGCTTCGGGAGAAGTGTTTTCCTGACGATGCCAGCGAATAAGTTTACCATCTATCCTGAAGTAAAAGTCCACATTTGAACGCAGGTAAGGAATAATATGAATATCACTGGCTCCTTTACGAACAGCTTCGATAAGACTACCCTCGAATAAATTTACCAGAAGGCTTTTATTTATCTCATCATCAAGAGCATATTCATCTACATCATGTTGACCTCTAGTCTCGTCAACATCTTCCATTTGCTCTTCGGCTTCCTGCAACAGGTCTAGAAATTCGTTTTTCTGAGGAGCAATAAGAGTTATAACTTCTTCCAGAACATCGAGGCGTACATATACAATCTCGTATTTTTTAAATTCAGTATATATAGGAATGCGTTCCGAAATCTTCTCTGATGGGTCGGCAGCTATGACGATAAGAGTATTTCTTCGTCCATAGCTGAGTTGATAGGGGAGAATTTTTTTATAAATTAATTTATTTTTAAAGTCTTCGGGAAATTTGGAAAGTATCTCTTTTGTATGTTTGATCTGATTTTCATCAATTTCATTAACATTTATCTCGAGTGTACGAAACGCGTAAAGTTCTGCCAATAAACCATAAATAGCATGGTGGTTGATCTTAAAGTCAGTAACAAGTATTTCACCAAGGGCTCTGGTATTTTCCGGATCCTCATCAGTCTGGATCAATAGAGCTTTTTCCAGTGTCTTTTTATCAATAACTTCTTTTTTCAACAATAACTGGCCGAATCTTGATTTCTTTATCATTGCTATACTACGTTCCAGGTGTTCTGGGTGAAATCATTGCAACTTCCGAAGATACAATAGTTAATAAAGTAATGATAATTGCAATGAATATACCAACAAACATCTGGATGGATTGGATAATATTCTCCATTTTGTATGTTGTTTCTTTTTCATAGAAAGTAGCTATCTGTTGAGCAGATTGTAGAATATTACCGGATTCTGTACCTGTTTTTAAGCGAGATAATGTACTTTGATTAAATACATCCGCTTTTGCTAAGGCGGGAACAAGCGACATTCCATCTTTCAACATTAATGGAATCGCAATTTCTTTTACGCCCTTTTCAATATACTTATTTCTACAAGCTTCCGCTGAAGCTGTTAGAGTTTCAATGTTATTGTCGGCTCCAGCATAGATCGCAGAAAATACTCTGAAGAATATCTCTATACTTGATTTGTGAAGTAGGTGTCCTATCACGGGTAGCTGGATAAGGAATTTATCTCTCCAAACCTCTCCTTTTGGTGTTCTCCACCATAGGAAGATGATAAAAGCAGGAATCAAAAACATAAGAGCTATCCACCACCAGCTTGCTGCAAAGAAATCACTTAGTGCAAGTGTGGCAGCAGTCATTGGAGGTACATCGATCCCGAATTTTACAAACATTCTGGCAGTGTCCGGAAATATTTTAATAACATAATATAGGACAGCAGCGATCATGGCAATAACCATTACAGCAGGCTGCATTAAAGCTTGTCGCAGACTTTTCTTGTATTCTGCTTCCCGTTCCATGAATTTAGCTGTAGCATCGTATACTTCGGCCATATTACCGGATTTAGTGGCCAATCCCAGCATATAGGCTGGAAATCTTCCGAAGACGTCCTGGTATCTATTAAAAACTTCTGTTCCTTCTTTTCCTTTCTTAAGTTCACTTTCGATCTTTTTTAAAGTTTCTTTCAGGGTAAGATTCGGTTCTTCATCGGCAAGCATTCGTAAAATTTTATCGTAGCTCATTTTTTCTTTTAACAGAAAAGAACTGAGATTTACAAACATAAGAATGCTGGAATAGGGAGGTTTAAGTTTTATATCTATGATGGCTTGTTCGATCTTGGCATTTTTAAAACCCATAGTAGCCAAAGCACGAGCTACCTCTCCTTTGGCGTATGCTGATTGCCGACCCTTGATCTTTTTGCCATTTGGCAATTTAACATGATATAGAAAAAGTTTTTTAGTTATAATTGAATTGATTCTAATTTTATTTTTTAACGCTATCGATTCTACTATTTTTTTCGCTTTGCCTTTGTTATGGGCAAGTACTATGCCCTGTACACCTTTTCCGCCTAAGGTTACTCCCTGGTACTTATATTCGCTTAACATAATTTATTATATTAAAGAATACATAATTCGAACATGGGAGTTTCCCCCCATGTCCAAATTAATAACGTATTTAAGGTAATTCCTAGTTGTTTACTGTTGTAACAATAGCACTTGTTGCACCGGTAACTGTCATGGTTGCTTGCACATTAGTTGAACCGTTGCTACCTATTTCAGTACCAGTTCCAGTAATTGTCAAAACATCGCCAGCAACAGCAAGAGTAAATGTACCATTACCAGTTGTAAGAATCGTGCCATCCCAATCATAACCGATCCAGGTTCCTACAGCATTAGCTGAAATGAAACTCCCCGCGCCACCACCATGTGTAAGCGGAGTTTTGTAAAATGCCAGTGCAGAAGATGCCTGGTTGTTCATATCACCTACGATTGCTTGACGGTTAGAGTTAGTAGCCTGAGCATTGAACATTGTAATACCCACAGCCACAGCAATACCAACGATAATTACACTTAATACGATCAACAGAATTTGTTGTGTTCCCATTTGTTCCTCCTAATTTAGGGTTTTTTTTAATCCCTTTTGTTTTTTTAAAATCCACTTCTATGCTTCACGGTAACACCTATGCAATCGGTGTGCCAATCTTATTTATGCAAATTCAGGAAGCCTGCAATTCATCGAAACCTATTTAATAGAAAGGTTTTAAGTAGGCAAGAAAAATTTTTATTAAATCCTGTATTTAATTTTGTGATCTCAGCGAATGTCATAAATGAATTACATAAACTGGTTGTGCGTCAAAAATATATGCCAACCATTGAAATCTTGACAAATTATTAACATAGACGATTTAAAGCTTATGTTGATGTCATTGGGACGTATATGATAGAGAAGTTTATTAAAGATAAAACAGATAATACTCTGATACAGCTTTTCCGTTATACTTTTGTAGGAACAATTGCTTTCGGAGTAGATTTTAGTTTGCTATTTCTATTAACCGAATTTGCCGGGATACATTACCTGGTATCTGCAGCGATCTCTTTTTCACTGGGATTAGCAACGAATTACATCTTGAGTATTACCTGGGTATTTAATACCAGGAACGTTTCCAATAGATATCTTGAATTTATTATTTTCGGAATTATCGGGATAGTTGGACTGGGGATGAATGAACTGATAATATGGAGTTGTACCGAATACCTGCATTTTTATTATTTAGTTTCCAAGATCGTATCGACGGTTGTGGTTTATTTATGGAATTTCTTTGCCAGAAAAAAGTTACTTTTCCATTCACGATGAGGTAAGATGATATTTTTAAAGAAAGTTTACAAGTATTTTTGTTTAGTATTATTCATTTCAATAATAGCTGGAATACTGGAATCGGGTATTGTATATACCCTGGCGAATGTGTTTCGTCTTTCCAGGACATTGTTTGAGATCAGACATTTAATTGTACTTTCCGCTATTTCTTCGATTATATGGTTTATTATATTTGCCATTATCAGCTTGTTCTGGATTTTGATATTGGAATTAAAAAAAGCTTTTTGTTACCTGCTGGCAATAATTCCAATATTAGCTTTTATGTTTTTAATTTTACTGGATATATCAAGTTGGAAATTTTATTTCAGGAATAGTTTTTTTCTTATAAATAACTCAATTGTTTTTGCTCTATCGAATTTCCGATTGCTATTTTTACATTTCTTTCAAACAAGCCTTGGTTTGATAATTATGTTATTCTTTATTATGTTATCAGGAAGTTTGCTGGTAAATTTTGTGCTCATGAATTTCAGGGAAAAATATAAGAAATTCGATCTAAAGTTCTATCAGGTTGGCATAATTATTATTGGCTTATTGTGCATTCTTTTGATTAACTTCAATATTGAAAAAGAAAAATTCCATCCTTTTTTAAGTGCGCTGAATACAGTAAATCAGTCTCAGAATATAGATGAAACAGCATTACTGTCATTAATGACCCCCAAGCTGAACAACCAAATACATGCTGAAACAATTTCTTCTAAATCAGCGAATGAGCCTGTAATTGTAATCATGATAGAATCTATGAGAATGGATCTGATAAACGTTGACCCAAGCCCGATCCCATTTATGAAAAGCTTGATCTCTCAATCTTTCTTTTTTGATAAATCGTATGCTACATCCACACATTCAAACTATTCAGATATTTCTATCTGGTATTCTCGTTATCCCCTGCGGGCAGATTTTCGCGAGCCGTATTCAAAACATTCTCCTTATCGCGGCATTTCAATTTTTGAATATTTTAACATGAATAATTATAAAACTGGATATATATCATCTCAAAACGAGAAATGGGGAGATATGATCAATTGGTTAGAAGATAAAGGCATCGATTATTTCTATCATTCCGAAAATTACGATAAAAAAACATGGTATAATAAAGATGATAAAAGAGGATTGGGCAGATTAATAAAAGAAAAAATAGCAACTGCAGGAAAAATCGAAGATTCTGAAACTTTAAGAATTGCAAAAAATTGGATTGCAGATTTATCTGATTCCGAATCATTCTTTCTGGGTATGAATCTGCAAAATACCCATTTTAATTATTTGATCCCTGAAGGTGGGGAAGAACCATTCCAACCCAGCGATATCGATTTTCCCATGGTTTACTCTGATTGGCCAGAAGATAAAGCAGTTCATGTGCGAAATCGATATTATAACGCTTTCTTCAACCTTGATAAATTGATTAATGATTTTGTTGATTTCCTGAGAAAGGAAGGAATATGGGATAATTGCTATTTCGTTATTATTGGGGATAGCGGTGAAGCATTTTATGAACATGGTTTCGCTAATCATTCAGGTACAATGTACGATGAAATTATTCGAACATTTACCCTTATAAAACCTCCAAAAGGTATTGCCACTTCAATTATAGAAAATCCGATCAGCCATATTGATCTGTTTCCCACACTGCTCGATCTAATGAAATTACAAATACCCGATTCTTTTCAGGGATTTTCTGTATTTTCCGATATTGAACCACGTCATATTTTTGTTCATAATAATATCTTTGTATGGCAGGACGGGATCGTGGAATGGCCCTGGAAATTAGTCAAAACATATCATCCCCTTAATGAAAGGATAATGTTTAATTTGGAAAATGATCCGGAAGAGATTAACGATGTCGTTTCAGTATATCTGGATAAAGCCAATGAACTGGAGAACATGATTGATTTCTGGCATAGCGCTCAATTGGAATATTATCAGAAACCTGAATACTATATAAAATATAATCCACCCAGAATTCCTTGAGACTACAATGAAGAATTATGAATGAAAAAGCAAAAACAGCAATAATCATCGGAGCAGGACCTGCCGGCCTTACTGCTGCCTATGAATTATTACAGAAAACCGATATTGTTCCTTTTGTATTTGAAGCTTCCGGTGATATCGGCGGAATATCTAAAACTATAAATTATAAAGGCAACAGGATCGATCTTGGCGGGCACAGGTTTTTCTCTAAATCAGAAAGAGTAATGAAATGGTGGCAGAATATTCTTCCGCTTCAGGGAGCTCCTTCAAAAGACGATTTATTGCTCGATAGGAATATTCCTCTTTCAAAAGAAACGAATGCACCCAACCCGCAGAAGCAGGATGAAGTTATGCTGGTTCGAAGCAGACTCTCCAGGATATTTTTCCTCAGGAGATTCTTTGATTATCCGATCTCCCTGAACCTGAAGACCCTTCAAAATTTAGGAATATTCAGGATCATCAGGATCGCGTGGAGCTACTTGACTATCCGTCTTTTTCCCATCAAAAAAGAAAAAAACCTGGAAGATTTCTTTACTAACAGGTTTGGAAAGGAGCTTTATCTTACCTTCTTTAAAGATTACACAGAAAAAGTGTGGGGAGTTCCCTGCAGTAATATAAAACCGGAGTGGGGAGCTCAACGTATAAAAGGTCTTTCCATTACAAAAGCAATAATTCATGCACTAAAGAATATCTTTTCAAAAGATGAGTCTTTAGATCAAAAGAAAACCCAAACCAGTTTGATAGAACAATTCCTTTATCCCAAATATGGACCAGGGCAGCTCTGGGAAAAAGTTGCAGAATTAATTTCTGAAAAAGGGGGAGAAGTAAACCTGAATCAGAAAGTCATCGGTATCGAGATAGATGAGAACAGAATAACCGGCGTTACCATCCGCAACGAAAAAACCGGAAATGAATTCAAAATGAAAGGCGACTACTTTTTCTCATGCATGCCTGTGAAAGAGTTGATCGAAGAAATGGATAAAAATGTTCCCAAAGAAGTAAGAAAAATATCTGAAGGGCTGATCTATCGGGACTTTGTTACTGTGGGGCTTCTCCTGAAAAAAATGAAGATAAAGAATGAAACGAAACTCAAAACAATGAACAATATCGTTCCTGATAACTGGATATACATCCAGGAACGAGATGTGAAAGTGGGAAGACTTCAGATCTTCAATAACTGGAGTCCGTATATGGTTAAAGATGATAGCAATGTTTGGATAGGCCTGGAATATTTCTGCAATGAAGGTGATGAACTGTGGAGTATGGCAGATAAAGATTTGGCGGAATTTGCGATCGATGAGTTCTGTAAAATTGATCTGATAGAAAAAGAAGATGTCCTGGACAGTGTTGTTATCAGGATGCCTAAAACCTATCCGGCTTATTTTGGAAGTTATGATAAGTTTTATAAAATCCGGGAGTTCACCGATAAATTCGAGAACCTGTTTTTGATCGGTAGGAACGGAATGCACCGTTATAACAATCAGGATCATTCGATGCTCACCGCAATGATGGCCGTGGAAAATATTGTTAATAATATCAAAACTAAAGATAATATCTGGGAAGTAAATACTGAGAAGGATTATCATGAAGAAAAATGAGATTAATCTACTATTATCATTTTTATTAATAATGTCCATTTTTTTTGCTGTAGTTGGATTTATAAAGGATATTGAAAATACATCTCTATTCGGAGGTATGGATTTGAGGAACAGAGTAGTAGGAAGCAGATTAATAAAAGCTGGATATGACCCTTATTTCTTTAAATGGAATGACAGCTTTTCTGATTTTTTCCTAGATTCTCGTGATCATCCGAATATTCCTGTAAGCAGGGTTACTGTTCCTCCTACTGTTTTGCAATTACATTCTTTTTTTTCCGATTTACCTTACAAAATACAACGTTATGCATGGACCTTTATTCAGTGGATATTATTAATTTTAAGTATTTATTTTTTTACTAAATCAGAAAAAAATCTCATAAAAACTAAATTAATTTGGATAACAAGTCTTTTTTTTATGGCAGGAAGTTATGTTTTCAGATTACATGTTGAAAGAGGACAGATTTACATTTTATTTGTTTTCTTATTTTCTACTGCATATTACATATACCAAGATAAAAATAAATTTAGTTCTATCTTAAGTGGAATCATTATTGGTTATACAACAGCTTTGCGTCCGCCAATGTGCTTTATTGGAGTTCCATTTCTAATATATAAGAAATGGAGATTTATAGTTGGGCAAATAATTGGTTTTATTATTGGTATACTCACTTCATTTATCTTCGTTAATTTCAAAATTTGGAAAAGTTATTTTACTGCTATGGATATTCATGAGAAAGTACATTTGGGTATTCTCAAAATGAGTACTGAAAGATATCCGTATATAAATATTGAAGATACAAGAGATCTTTGGATGGGAGCGCAATTGCCTATATCTGATTCATCTATTCAGGGAATGTTTTACAATTTTTTTAATATAAGAATACCTTCAAATTCCCTTATAATTGGTTTAATTATATGTTTGATAGTTTTTATTGTTATATTACTGAGATTAAAAATAAAATCAGCGAATATGGAAGTTCTATTCTTTTATGGTTCACTGATGGTCCTAATCTCGGAATTTTTCATTCCAGCTGCCAGGTTTTCATATAATAATGTTATCTGGCTTATACCTCTTTCTTTAATAATTATTAATTCAGAATCTATTCTTTCAACTTTTATTAACAAAAAATGAAGAGAAATAAATATATTAAAATATTCGCTGCTGTACTTTTATGTTATTCAATTATAATGGCTGCGATCTGTATCAGTTTTGATGTTGTGAACACATTAAAATACGGTGCTATCGATCTCAGGAATCGCGTTGTAGGAGCACGACTTTTATTAAAAGGAGAGGATCCATATTATTTTAAATGGAATAATGATACACCCGAATATTATGTAGATGCCAGGGATTTTTTTAAGGACCTTCCGGTAAGCAGGCTTACTGTACCACCAACTTTTTTATTACTTCATGCTCCTTTTGCTGGGATCCCTTACAAAACTCAGCAGATCCTCTGGGCGATATTTCAATGGATGATGTTAATTTTTATGATTGTTATTTTTTCCAAAATAACAGATTCGGATATAAGATCAAAGATAATATGGATAATCGGTTTATTACTTATTGCAGGAAGTTTTTTCTGGCGTCTCTATATTGAAAAGGGGCAAGTTTACATACTTTTTGCATTTTTGATTGTATTAGCCTATTGGATATCGAAAAAAGATTTTAAATACAATTTACTTATAGCTGGCATAATTCTTGGTTTTACATTGAGTTTAAGACCTCCTGTAATATTAATGAGTATTCCTTTTCTTATTTATCGGAAATGGAAAGTAATAGTCGGAGGGATCATCGGAATAATTATTGGAATTGCTTCCTCATTTATAACTGCAGATTTCAGTATATGGCAAAATTATTTTTCTGCAATGAAAATTCATGAATTATTCCATCTGGGTATTATTCAATCATCAATATCATTACATCCGAATTTCAATATGATCGAAGGTGTAAAAAATTCCGTCATTTCCGGTAATCTTCCCATGATAGATTCATCTTTCCAGGAACTATTCAGAAGGTATCTGAATGTACAAGTACATTCCAATATTTTGTGGATATCGCTTATAATTGTAATTCTATTATTTTCTATTTTTCTTTTTAGAAAAAGGAAACAGGATGTTTCAATAGAAATGATCTTTTTTATTGGTTTAACATTAGTATTTCTAAGCGAGTTCTTTCTTCCTGCAGCCCGGCTTTCTTATAACAATGTGATCTGGCTGCCACTTCTTTCGTTTGTTATTATCATTCCAAAAGATTTGAAAAAGTTGCTTAATTTTAGTTTAATATTTCTGTTCTCGGCGTTTTTATTTAATTCACTTTATCGGATATTTTTCAAATTCATTTTATTAGCAGATTTCTGTATGTTGCTCTATGTCATTATCATGATGTTTTATCTCTTTAAGAAAGAGGCTGATTAGATTACTTAGTTATTCTGAAACTATTGGGATCGAGATCATATTTTTTAAATTTTTCGTATAAATTCTGCCTTTTAATATCAGATATCTTGGATGCTTTTGTAACGTCACCCTGGCATTTGTTCATCAGGCTTTCTATGTAAGTTTTTTCAAATATATCTTTTGCAGTAGAGAATTGAAGATTATCATAATTCCTAGTATATCCTCGGTCATTTTGTTTATGAGTTATATTTATACTGGAAGGCAGGTCTTCAGACAAGATCGTATCATGATTTGCAAGTGCTACGGCATGTTCAATGGCATTTCTTAATTCTCTTATGTTACCTTTCCATTCATTACTGCTCAGAATAGAAAAAACCGCATCGGATATTTTCAGGTCTGGTTTATTGTATTTCTTGCAGAATTCGGTTACGAACGTTTTTGTTAATAATTTAATATCTTCCATTCGTTCCCTCAGAGGAGGAATGTGAATGTTTATTACATTCAGCCTGTAATAAAGGTCATCACGGAGTTTCCCATTAATAATTTCTTCTTCTAAATCTTTGTTTGTTGAAGCAATTATTCTCACATCTACAGAAATATCGTTTTCTCCCCCCACTTGGCGGATAACACCCTTTTCCAAAGCTCTTAACAATTTTACCTGGAATTCAGGACTGGTTTCGGTTATTTCATCCAGGAAAAGTGTACCACCATCTGCTTCCTGAAAATAACCAATTTTATCGCGGATAGCGCTGGTAAACGAGCCTTTTTTATGCCCGAAAAGAGCGCTTTCTAAAAGATTTTCCGGAAGGCTACCACAATTCACTGCAACAAATTTCTTGTTTTTCCGGTTACTGTTCTTATAGATCAATTCGGCAAATAGTTCTTTACCAACACCAGTTTCTCCAGTGATAAGAATAGTAGTATCCAGCGGAGCGATACGTTTTATTTTTTCTAAACGTTGCTGGATAGCTAAACTATTACCTACAATATGAGCTCTGTCAAATTCATGATCCAGGATAGAACGCAAACGTTTTATTTCTTCTGTCTGCCATTTGATCTTGAGGATCTTTTCTATCATCAATTTAAGTAGATCCAGGTCTTCCACAGGTTTCTCTATGAATTCGTCAGCGCCTAGCTTCATTGCTTCTACAGCCATTTCGATGGAAGCTTTACCGCTTATGACCATCACTGCAATTTGAGGCCAATTCTTCTTAATAGTCTTTAGAAGTTCCAGCCCATCTTCACCGGGCATAACAAGGTCGGTAAGTGCAATGTGATAATCATTATTCTTTATTTTTTCCACTGCAACAAATGCAGATTCTGCAGTATCGATGTAATAATCTTCTTCCAACTGACGCTTAAAGATGTCTCGTGTATCCTGTTCATCATCAACAATAAGAATTCGTGCCTTTTTACTTTCATTATTGTTTTGTGTGTTAGTTGTCATAGATCCTTCCTTTTACTTAATTGGCAGGTTTATTGTGAACTTACTGCCCAGTCCAACTTTAGAGTCGACTGTAATGTAACCGTTATACTTTTCAACCACACTTTTTGTAATTGCCAGCCCCAGTCCGAAACCTGTGCCATCTTTACCTGTTTTTGTAGAAAAATACGATTCAAATATCTTGGGAATATCTCTTTCTTTAATGCCTTCACCTGTATCTTCTATCTCTATAGCGATCATATTGTTATGTGAGTAGGTTCTAACTCGCAGGAATTTATCTTCACTGTTTTTTAATGCCTCGATAGCATTATTGATGATATTGGCAACGCATAAACTTATATCACTATAAATAGCATTAAGTTTGGGAAGATCTTCCTGAAATTTCTTTTCCAGGGTTACGTAGTGTTTAAAGAAAAGGTTATGTTCACAGAAATCCAACTCCCGATCTATAAGTTCATTGATCTTGATAGGCCGTACACTTGAAATATTGCTTTGTTTTACTTTGGTAAGCAATCCTTTTACATTGTTTGCGATCGTTTTCCCGGCATCGATAATTTTAGTTATATCCTCGTTGTCTTTGTATTCTTTTTTGAGTAATTGGGCATATCCCAGAATCGAATTGAGGGGGGAATTGATATTATGAACAATACCTTCCACTTTCCTGCCGAGCTCAGCGGCTTTGTTGCTCTTGATAAGCTCCAGTTCCAGTGCTTCTCTGGCTTTTGTCTGCTTCATCTCATTAGAAATATCTGTAATACTTCCAAAAAAGCGATAACCCTCGTCATATTTGGTCCGACGAAGATTTAATGTAACATACTTCAATCTATTATTTGGATAAATCTCGAGTTGGGGTAGTGTAATACTATAACCTTCCAATATGTTCAGAATGTTTTCTTTGGTTCCCAAAAGCCGCGAAAGATTCTTACCAATAATTTCCTCTTCCTTTTTCAAGCCGGTGATCTTCATAAAACTGGGATTGAACAGTATAATAGTAAAATCGTTATCAAGCCAGAAAATACCTGAATCGATATTGTCTGTGATGAGCTTGTATTCCTGCATGTTTTTGCGATGATTGGAAAGAGCAATATTCATCGTGTTGAAAGAAGCTACCATGTCACCCAGAACACCTGTATATTTTTGTTCAATTGGTTTAATGGTGGATGGATTAGCCGATATCTCTCGCATTCTTTCACTGATGCTGTTGACAGGTATCAGGATGGTTTTGCTGAACCAGTTCCCAAGCAGGACGATCATGATAAGTGTGGTAGCCAGTAAAATAAGAACAAAAAGAAGCAGGCTCTGATTAGCAAATCTATTTGTATCTCTGAAATAGGAAATAAGAAGGATGCCACCTGGCTGGTTATGTAAGTCATACAAAACATGTATTCCAACTGCGTGTTCTACATTTAACCTGTGAATCGATTCAATTTCCTGGTTTTGAGACATATTTTGAACAATTAAGTTTAGATCAGCTATATGATTTTTTAAGGCAAGTGGTATCTGTACTTCGTTCAATTTACCATCAAAAGGCACAAGCTTAAGATTATATTCTGAATTAAAATGGAATGTGTTGATCTCGATTTTTTCCACAATGATGAATACTGCCAATAGTTCAATGATCTCTTTGCTGGATATGAGGGGATAATAATCAATTTGAAAGAGTTTATTTCCAAAATTCGCTATAAAAGATCCTGATTCTTCTTGAGAGGCATTCTGATAAATCTGAGCAAGATATTTGTCTATAAGATCCCATTTTGTTCCAAAAAGAACCATCCTCTCCCTGCTATAAATCGTGAGGTTATTTACATCTGCCTGGTCGTAATGTGAATGTAAGCGATTTGATATTTGCTTAGTATCCTTAATTAT
This sequence comes from Candidatus Cloacimonadota bacterium, assembly GCA_014382915.1. GTDB lineage: Bacteria > Cloacimonadota > Cloacimonadia > Cloacimonadales > TCS61 > JACNIV01. The sequence continues at coordinate 17,833 of JACNIV010000179.1, forward strand.
AATAACATCTTCAAGTTTGATGTCGGAAGTAAATTTTATGAGTTTATTTTGTGAAATTGCCTGTTTTTCATTCTGGACTATTTTGAAATCTGAAAAAGTCAAATTCAGATTTACATCTTCATATTGCGTTATGCCAAATTTCACCAATTGCCATTCGATGAATATAATGGTTAATACGAGAAGGAAAGTGATAATGAAAAAGAGGATAAATATCCGCTTCTCAAGTTCAGCTTTACTTTTTTTCATTTAGATTCCTTTTTTTATCGAGTACCTCACGTACTTTATTTACAAGTGCTGTAAAGGAAAAAGGTTTGTTTAACAAACTTGCGCCTGATTCGGAAATTTTCCGAAGGACATCATCTTCGGTATGTCCCGAGATAAAGAGAGCTCTTGTCTCTGGATGATCGTTTTTAAGCAATTCTGAAAGTTCCGTGCCAGTGATTTTTGGCATTCTAATGTCGGAAAGAAGTAAATCGATCGGTTCTTTATATTCTTTTGCCAGTTGCAATCCTTCTACTCCGTTTATCGCTTCCAGAATATTATAACCATATTCTTCAAGAATTGAAGCAACAAACTCTCTGATGCTTTCTTCATCTTCAACCAGGAGAATTGTCTCATTTCCTCTGGGAAGTTCCTTTTCCTCGATAACTTTAGTTTCTGATTTGGAAATATCTGCTTCTACATAAGGCAGATAGAATTTAACACAGGTGCCTTTACCAACTTCAGATTCTACAATAATGTGCCCATCATTCTGTTTTATTATTCCATAAACCGTTGCCAGGCCAAGTCCTGTGCCTTTACCCAGTTCTTTTGTTGTAAAAAAGGGTTCGAATATCTTCTCTTTTATATCTTCCGTGATTCCAGTTCCTGTATCTTGCACAGAGGTTAAAGTGTATTTACCACTTTGCTCAAAACCAAGTTTCTTTGCTTTCCCTGCAGTGATCGTCTCGTTAATTGTACTTATCGTAATTATTCCGTCTTTGGGTATCGCATCCCGGGCATTTACAACCAGGTTTACAAGAACCTGCTCTATTTGCCCTGAATCTGCATTAACGATGCATTGTTCTTCGGATGTGCAGGTTTTCAATTCTATTTCTCCACCGATAAGGCGGGTAAGCATTTTATTCAGATCGTGTATCACCACATTCAAATCGATTATCTTCTTATCAGTGATCTGTCTGCGTGAGAAACCAAGAAGCTGTTGAGTCAGTTTTGCTGCTTTCTCTCCACATTCTTTAATAACAGTGATATCATCAGCAGCCGGATCATTACTATCTAATTTAGTTTTTGCCAGGTCGGCATAACCGTTGATGGCTGTGAGAAGATTATTGAAATCGTGTGCGATTCCACCGGCTAAACGTCCAACTACTTCCATTTTCTGTGACTGGTAAAGCTGGTCTTGGATTTTTTGTTTTTCAACTTCCGCATATTTCCTATCTGTGATATCTTTACCCACAGATTGAAATTCAATGAAATTTCCATTCTCATCGAACAGGGCACGAAATGTCCACTCCGTCCATATCGCAATTCCATCATCAAGTTCTGTTTGAAATTCTCTTGTGGCAACGGGATCTTTAATGGTAAGCGAATTAAATATTTTTTGAAACTCCTCTTTCTCTTCGGTAGGAATTTCGTTCAGCCATTTTGTTCCTATCAATTCTTCATTGCTTTTACCAGCAAAACGACAATATGCATCATTAACAAAAGTAAGGGTTGAATCCTTAAGAAATCGATTGATATACTCTGTTTGATCTTCCACAACTGCTTTGTATCTTGATTGGCTGATCTTCAGTTCTTCGTCAGCTTTTTTCAGGTCGGAATTGTCTATCAATACTCCCGTAACGTATTTCTTACCACTTGCAGGAGTGATGGCAACCATCCGATCTTCGATCCAGATAGTTGTGCCTGAAGTATTTTTTATTCTATACCAGAGAGTAAGCATCTCGGTAGCGCCACTTGCTCTCCAGGCATGAATTTTCTGTCTTATAATTTCACGATCATCTTTGTGCATCAAGCTTGTTAATTTTTTCTTATCTTTTATAAATTCTTCTGCTGGGTAAC
>JACNIV010000180.1 GCA_014382915.1 Candidatus Cloacimonadota bacterium
GAAAAGTGTTTGAAGATGCCTGGAATGGTGATCCGGTCTCGGCTTTCGGTTCTATCATCGCTTTTAATAAATCTGTAGATTTGGAAACAGTTGAATTCCTGAACTTAAATAATGAAAATAAAATGCTTCGAAAGTTCGTGGAAGTTGTTATTGCACCAAAATATTCCGATGAAGCACTGGAATATCTACAATTTCATAAAAATTTGAGAATTATTGAATTTGATCCTCAAAATTCCAAACAGAAGTTTGAAGTAAAATACCTTTCAGGTTCGCTGCTGTTGCAGGATTGCGACAATAAACTTTATGAAAAGATAGAAAATGTAACAGAAAAGCAAATTGATATTGATTTAAAAAAGGGTTTGATAGAATTTGGTATTAAAGCAATGCGACAGGTGAAATCGAATTCGATCATTATTGTTAGAGAATTAAGTGATAAAAACTATCAACTTCTGGGAATGGGAGCAGGTCAACCGAATAGATTGGTTTCTACAAAAGTGGCGATTGAAAAAGCTAAAGAAAATTTATCTAATGAATACAAAGGGAACGATCTTGAAGGATATTACAGGCAAGAATTTTCCAAAGCGATCCTGGTTTCAGATGCGTTCTTTCCATTTGCAGATAATGTGGAACTGGCAGCAGAAGCAGGAATAAAAAATATTGTTCAACCCGGAGGTTCAATTAGGGATAAGAAAGTTATAACAAAATGTAATGAACTGGGCGTAGCAATGATCTTTACAGGTTTAAGGCATTTTAAACATTAGGATTAAGATACTTCGATCGTTCAATCGTCCCGATTGAATGAAATGTTTGGTGCAGATCGTCCCGGTTCTGATAGGAGAATCGAGACGATTATCAAGAAAATGTAAGGTTCAATCGTGACGATTGAACCACCACACGTGATTTTGTGATAAGAATAAAGGGGAGAGAAAATGGCATATTTAGATAAGATCTACACTCCGCAGATAAAGAAAATACACAGCGGAAAAGTCAGAGAAAGTTTCAGGATAAATGACAAAACCAGGATGATCGTGGTTTCAGATAGAATTTCCAGTTTTGATAGTGTTTTGAACAACCTGATTCCAAACAAAGGTGCAGTTCTCAACGGAATCACAAATTACTGGTTTGAAAAAACACGAAATATTGTTGATAATCATTTTATCAGGATGATCGATCCTAATATAAGTCTTGTTAAAGAAGCCAAGCCGATTTGTGTAGAAATGATCGTGAGAGGTTACTTAACAGGCTCGATGTGGCGCGGTTACCAGAAGGGAAAACGAGTATTTTCCGGGATTGAAGTTCCAGATGGACTTTCTCAAAATACAAGATTTGAAAAACCGATCATAACACCTACAACTAAAGAAGAACACGACCGCGAGATAACTCCTGAAGATATTGTAAAAGAAGATTGGACGACAAAAGAAATATATCAAAAAATGGAAAAAATTTCTTTAAAACTTTTTAAAGTCGGAACAAAAGAACTTTCTGAAAAAGGGATTATCCTGGTAGATACGAAATATGAATTTGGGCTTTGTGATGAAGAAGTAATTCTCATCGATGAAATGCACACTCCCGATTCTTCCAGATTCTGGGATAAATCTGCTTATGATAAACACCCTCTGAAAGTTGATTCGATAGATAAAGAATATGTTCGACAATGGCTTTTAAATAACAAGAAAGGCGGAGTCGTGCCTAATGTTCTTCCCGAAGATGTGATTGCCGAAGCTTCCAAACGATACATAAATATCTATGAAAAAATCGTTGAAAAAGAGTTTGAAGTTAATGAAGAAGATGTTCGAATTCGGATCTATAAACACCTTTTGAAAGAAGGTTTGATAAAAGACGGTTTTGTTTCAATAATTATGGGTTCGCATGCTGATCTGGAACATTGTAAAAAGATAAAAGCTCATCTTGATAAGTATGATATTTATACAGATATGAGAGTAGTTTCTGCTCATAAGAACGGTGAGCGCATTCCTGAAATTGCCGAAATTTACAATAACTCACTTGAACCCGGATGTGTGATAGCTGTTGCCGGTAGGTCAAACGGACTGGGTGGAGCACTTGCAGCAAACCTGGCAATTCCGGTTATTAATTGCCCTCCATTTAAAGATAAGATTGATATGATGGTGAATATAAATTCTTCGCTTTTAATGCCTTCTAATACACCTGCAATGACTGTGATTGACGTGAGTTCAGCTGCTCTGGCAGCGTTACGGAGTTTAAATATCAGAAGATTGAAAGATGTATTTATAAAAGAAATAGAAGACATCAAAGAATCATTAATAAAAGCAGATGAGGAGATAAGGAATAATTAACCACAGAGCATACCAGACTTTGCTAAGGCTGCGTCGGGCAGGCGTAGAATACAGAGAGGTGGGAAAAAGGATGACTTTTGTTCGTTCAACCGTCCCGGTTGAACGAAATGTTTGGGGCAGACCGTCCCGGTCTGATAGAAGAATCGAGACGATTCTCAAGAAATGAAGTAGTTCAATCGGGACGATTGAACCAACTGGTGGGATAAAGAGGTTTTAAATGAAAATTGCAGTTATCGGTTCAGGCGGGCGTGAACATGCTATTGCCTGGAAATTATCTAAAAGCAAAAAAGTAGGAAAAGTATTTGTTCTTCCCGGAAATGGTGGAACGGAATACAATATCCCGATTAAAGATAATGAATTTGCTGAAATCAGGAAATTCTGCGAATCAGAAAATGTTGGATTAATTTTTGTAGGTACTGAAGATCCGTTGGTAAATGGAATTGTAGATTATTTTGCGGATTCGAATATTATGGTTTTTGGACCCGATAAAGCCGCTGCTCAATTGGAAGGTTCAAAAGTTTTTGCAAAAAAGTTTATGAGGAAATACGGAGTTGCCACGGGAGATTATCATGAATTCGGCGGATCAAAAATAAATTGCTGTCAGCAATTAACGATTTTTCCGAAAGATACGATAAAAAAAATGAAAGGAAACTGCGTTATTAAATACGACGGACTTGCAGCCGGAAAGGGTGTATTTGTTTGTTCTTCAAATGAAGAGGCAGAGAAAGCAGTTATTGAGATCAAAGAGAAATATGGGGAAGACGCTTCTTTTTTAATTGAAGAAAAATTAATTGGCTCAGAACTTTCTATCCTTGCATTTACTGATGGAGAAAATTACCAGTTATTACTTCCATCTCAAGACCATAAACAGCTCCTGGATAGAGATAAAGGACCAAATACAGGCGGAATGGGAGCGTTCTGCCCAGTTCCATTTTACACTGATGAATTAAGTAAACAAATTGTTAAAGATATTATTAAACCAACAATTGAGGGGATTGAAGCTGAAAATTTCAATTATAAAGGAGTTGTTTACTTTGGTTTGATGATCACAGATGAGGGACCTAAACTGTTGGAATACAATGTTCGTCTGGGAGATCCAGAAACGGAAGTTGTTCTCCCTGCATTTAAAGGAGATTTGCTCGAACTTGTTCTATCTTGTTTCAATGGAACTCTAAAAGATTTCCAGATGGAATTTTATGATGGATATTTTGTAGATGTAGTATTGACTTCCGGAGGATATCCCAGAGAATATAAAAAAGGAATTGAAATTTGTGATCTTAAAGAAAACAAAGATGAGTTGATATTTCACGCTGGTACAAAAAAGGAAGGAGACAAATTCCTGACAAATGGCGGACGGGTTTTGAATATCGTTGCTCGTGGTGAGACTTTAGATAATGCCATCGAAAATGCTTATGAGAAAGTGAAGCTATTCTATTTCGATGATATGTTCTTCAGGAAAGATATTGGAAGAAGGAA
>JACNIV010000181.1 GCA_014382915.1 Candidatus Cloacimonadota bacterium
CAGGATTATTGAATGCCCGTCCGGAAAGAATATCTGGTGAACCTGCGGTTTGATTTTATCCTTCCTGATTCCCGGCAGTGCGTAAAGCTTATCCACCTGGATCTCATTATCAAAATGACCAATATTACACACAATTGCCTGATCCTTCATTTTCTGCATGTGCTCTACCCTTATAACACCACAGTTTCCGGTGGCTGTTACAAAGATATCGGCTTCTTCTATAACGTCTTCCAGCAACGTCACCTCGTAGCCTTCCATGGCTGCCTGCAGAGCACAAATAGGATCGATCTCGGTAATGATTACACGGGCTCCAAATCCGCTCATAGATTGTGCACAGCCCTTCCCCACATCTCCATATCCACAAATAACTACCACTTTTCCCGCTACCATCACATCGGTAGCTCGTTTTATTCCATCTGCCAGCGATTCACGACATCCATACAAATTATCAAATTTAGATTTTGTAACAGAATCATTTACATTGATAGCCGGAAAAAGTAACTTACCCTTTTCCTTCATCTGGTACAGACGTTGAACACCGGTGGTGGTTTCTTCTGAAACTCCCCTGATATTTACAGCTACTTTTTGCCAGTCGATGTTGCTTTTTTTTAGCAGAGAGAAGATAGTTTGCATATCTTTATTATCGGAAAAGTCCTTAGTAATTGATGGATCCTTCTGAAATTCCACAGCTTTATGAATGAATAATGTAGCATCTCCCCATCATCCACGATCAGGTTGGGTCCATTTCCTTCAGGAAAGGATAACGCCTGAAGTGTGCACCACCAGTATTCTTCGATCGATTCGCCTTCCCAGGCAAAAACCGGAACACCGGAAGCGGCAATGGCAGCAGCTGCATGATCCTGGGTGGAAAAAATATTGCAGCTTGCCCAACGCACATCTGCTCCCAGTGCGATCAAGGTTTCAATGAGAACTGCAGTTTGAATGGTCATGTGCAGGCTGCCCGTAATACGCGCTCCTTTCAGTGGTTTGGAATCTCCATACCTGCTTCGCAGAGCCATAAGTCCCGGCATTTCTTTTTCTGCCAGAACGATTTCTTTCCTGCCAAAATCTGCCAGGTTTAGATCATTAACTTTATAATCGTTCATCATAACTCCATTATTAACCTTGAAAAAGTTTAAAAGAAATTTTCTTCCTACTCTACTTTTTCAATGGTTTCGCATCTCAACCGTTGAAAAGGTTCACTTGAAAGATTTCCTCTGTCTGCAAACCGTTTTCAAGGTTTTCAATAAATTAATATCTTCTTCGACTATCCCTGTCTCTGTTTCCACCACTGCGGGAATCACTGCTGCGATTCCTGTCTCTGTTGTATCCTCTTGTATTATCTTGAGGTCTATCTTCCCTTTTAACATATTCTGCTATCTTTTTCGGTTCAGGATTGCCTTCTACACCTTTCATGGAGAGTTTGTACTTTCCTCTATCGAGTCCGATATATTTAACTTTTACTTTGTCTCCCAGCTTCAGCATATCTTCCACTGCACCGATGCGAGCTGAGTGAAGTTGTGAAATATGAACCAGACCTTCTTTGGTTTCGCTCATGAATTTTACAAACGCGCCGTAAGTTTCAATTCTGCTGACCAAACCTTCATAAATTCCGTTCATCTCAGGTTCAGCCACGATATCATTCACAATCTTAGTAGCTTTATCGATGGAATCTTTGTTGGGAGAAGAAATGGATATAGTTCCGTCATCTTCGATATTTATTTCAGCGCCGGAAGTCTCGATGATCTGTTTGATCATTTTTCCACCGGATCCGATAACAGCTCCGATCTTGTCTGGATCGATCTTGAATGATACAATGCGGGGAGCTGTTTCTGCCAGTTCTTTGCGAGGTTCGGCAATAGTTTCGTGCATGATATCAAGAATATGGAATCGTGCGGTTTTTGCTTTTTCCAGAGCAATTCCCATGATCTCTTTGGTGATGCCTTCGATTTTGATGTCCATCTGCATGGCAGTGATGCCGTCTTTAGTTCCTGTTACTTTGAAATCCATATCGCCCAGGTGATCTTCCAGTCCCATAATATCAGTAAGAACGACGAACTTATCACCTTCCATGATGAGGCCGTTAGCAATTCCAGCAACCGCTTTCTTAATGGGAACACCAGCTGCCATCAAAGAGAGAGTAGCACTGCAAACAGTTGCCATCGATGAAGAACCGTTTGATTCCAGAATTTCGGAAACAAGGCGCAAGGTGTATGGAAATTCATCTTTAGACGGGATCATCGGCAAAATAGCGCGTTCTGCTAAAGCTCCGTGACCGAGTTCACGACGACCGGGTCCACGCATGAAACCGGCTTCTCCCACACTGTATGGCGGGAAATTATAATGCAGGAAATAATTCTTTTTAAATTCATCTGCCAGCCCGTCGATGATCTGTTCATCGCGTCCTGTTCCCAAAGTTACCGTTCCCAGAGCTTGAGTTTCTCCGCGGGTAAACAAGGCAGAGCCGTGTACGATAGGCACAATGTCGATTTCGCAGGTTATGTCGCGGATGTCATCCATCCCTCTGCCATCTATGCGATGATTATTGAATAGAATAGCATGTCGAACAAATTTAGTGAAAACTTCATCGAAAGCATTTTTGTAAATTCTCTCCACTTCCTCAAATTTTTCCCCATCTTCTGCAGCATATTTTTCCAGCATTTCGTTCTTCAGTTTATCAACTGCTTCATAGCGTTCCAGTTTGCCGTGTACGTTAGCTGCTTTCTCTATAGCTTTTCCGAAATCTGTTTCGATTTTCTTGATTATTTCTTCCGGAGTTACCATAAGAACAACTTCCATCTTTTCTTTACCGGCTTCCTTCACAAATTCTTCCTGGAAAGCAACCAGTTTTTTGATCACTTCATGACCGGTGTAGATGGAATCCATCATTATTTCTTCACTCACTTCCCTGGCTCCGGCTTCGATCATCACAACTGCAGATTTGGTTCCTGCCACATCCAGGTCGAGCAAAGATTCTGTAAATTGCTGAACTGTGGGATTGACTACAACTTCATCATTCACGACACCCACTTTCACACCGGCACACGGTCCATTAAAGGGAATATCGGAAATAGAAAGAGCAGCAGAAGCTCCCAGAATTCCCAGCATACCGGGATCGTTTTCTCCATCGTAGGAAAGAACTGTTATAACAACGTGAACTGCATTCCTGAAACCATTCGGGAAAAGCGGTCGAATTGGTCTGTCGATGAGACGAGCATTCAAAGTTGCTGTGGTGGAAGGCCTGGATTCACGTTTAAAAAAGCCGCCCGGAATTTTTCCGGAAGCATACATTTTTTCGATAAAATCTACTGTAAGCGGAAAGAAATCAGTTCCTTCCTTTGCTTCTTTTTCTGCCGTTGCAGTTGCTAAAATACTGGTTTTACCATAAGTAATAAAAACAGCGCCGTTGGCTTGTTTAGCCATTCTGCCGGTTTCCATAGTCAGGGTTTTGCCGGCGATTTCAATTGACTTCTTCTTAATGTCAAAATTGTGCATTTTTTCTCCTTTTGTTTGTTTGGCGGAGACCAAAAGCAATAGACTAAAACCAGAATTTTTCTGAGCTTAGCTTATTGCTCCCAATTCTCCGCATTATTTTTTTTTTAGATACAAAAGGGGACGAGTCCCCTTTTGCTAAACTTCAGAATTTATTATTTTCGAATTCCAAGCGTTTTAATGACCTTACGATAGCGCTCAATATCTTTGTCCTGCATATAATCCAGCAGTCTACGACGCTGCCCGATAAGCTTCAGAAGACCTCTTCTGGTATGAAAATCCTTT
>JACNIV010000182.1 GCA_014382915.1 Candidatus Cloacimonadota bacterium
GAAGCAGGTGATTACGAGAAAGTTAAGAAGATGATGTTGTTGAAATAGATCTATTTATTTGCAAAAGCCACCAAATTATTTGGTGGCTTTTATATTATAATATGAATACAACTCACAAGAGCAGTATTTCTTTATTTCCTAAAATCCTCTGCTTTATTCTGGAATTTCTTCAACCAGTTCTCATAAATAGTGTAGAGATGTTCAGTGTCGTTATTCACCTGCAGAATATATTTGTTCTCTTCATCCTTGGCAGCACGCAAATAGTATTTCCTTCCATCATACATATTAATGCCAATCTCCAGAGCGGGATTATGCAGCTTAAACAGAATACCATCAATTTCTTCATCGATGAAATCAGTAACATTAACTTTACTCAATGAATTCAGAATTGTACGCAAAGTAGGATTACTGTGCTGGATGGTTATACTCTCTTCTCCATCTTCATATTGCCATAATGTATCTGTTGCAGTTAATTCATATCCGGTACCTTTATAAAGAATAGAGATTTTTGCAATTTGTTTATTATCCAGTTCCATTACTTCGCGTTTTCTCCATTGCTTAGGATCGGTTTTCAGGTAGCTGGTAATATTTTTTTCTAACCTGAATATCTTATTGCTACCTTGCTTTCTGGCTGGTGAGTTGTTATAGGAAGAACTCTTTCCCACCAGTGAATGATCCAGCAGTTTATCGTTTTTACCGTAAATTTTGAGAGTAGTTGCCAGGCTATCGGTAAGTTTATATGTTTCAAAAGAACCTTCTTCTTCCGAAATGGGAAGATTGGAAGTTTCCACTTTCATTACATCTTCAAAGAATTGTTCCATCTTTTGTGGACTAATAGGATATTCAATAGGATATGATAACATCCAGCCACTTGAGCTTTTTGCTAATAGAAGAGTGTCTCCGGCTGCTATTATTTCAATCTTTTCTACCAGAACGGAATCTATATCAAAGAAACTAATTCTGCGTTCGGTTTTGTCATTTAATTTTGTTATCAGGAATAATATGATGAGTATTACCAGGACAACAATTGATATTTTCTGTTTCTTATTCATAAAGCTCTCCCAGGAATTTTCTTCTTTTCAATTCGGCACGGTAGCGCAGAATACCCAATATAATAAGCAGGAATGAAGGAAAAAGTATATTGAACCATTTCACGAATTTCCTGGTTGCGCTGCTAACCTCTTTCAATGGTCTGAAGGTTGTTTCGCGGGAACGTATCTCGATAAGTGCTTCTTCCGAAACCATATAATCCACTGAATTAAGAACGAAATCGAGATTACCTTTTACACCTGCACCGGCTCCGTCTTTAATAAAATCAGAGTCGGTTACATATAGAATTCTACCACTGGAAGTTTCGGAAATTACGTTGGGATTATCCATTCCGGGTGCGAAGAAGCTTTTAAATAAGCCACTATAAATCCCAGCTACTATCTTAGGTTCTTCGATGAACATCTTCCGTAAATCTTGATTCATATATCTTTGAAGTCCAATATCGAGTCTGGGCATGGTTATTTCCCCGGAATTCTCAGATGTATAAAAAAGCGGTTCAAAATTAATTTCAGAACCCATTTGAGTTGTATCAATTTCAGAAGCAAAAATCAGCTGCATGAAATCCAGGTTTTTTACGATAAGATTTTCCTTATTTACATTGTTAATAACAGGAAAGAACGGATAACTTACGGGCGTCATCATTCTAAACATTCCTCGTTGCTGCTGAACATTTACCTGACCACATACCGCATCGGTAACCAGGTTGGGTTTAATTAAAACTCCGTAAGTACCTATCAAACCGAACAGGTTGGAATTGATCGTTTCAGCTGTTTGGGTTTGTAAGTTTGTGCTTATGCGATCCTGAAAGAACAGGATATTTCCTCCCCGCATCAGGAATTGATCGAGGTTGAATAACTGGGGAATGGAAAGTGAATCCGTAACACCGGCTATTATTAGGGCATCTATATCATCTTTTACAGGATTCACCAGGTCTGTTTTACTTACTTCGTAGCTTTCCGAGATAAACTGGCGAATTGTGGCAAATTCATCATTCATATTTGGCTGCCCGGGCATTTGTGGTATTTCATTCTCTTTAGGTAATTCAAGGAAAGCTACCTTTTTTAAACCGACAGCAGATATTTTTTTTATAGAGCTGGTAACGTCATATTCCAATCCGCGCGTGTTTTGAATAACAGGTAATGATTCTACTTTATCTTTGTACAGGAAAGCAAGTCCCATATACACTTCGCGGATCTCTAATTTATCATTTTCTACAACTCGCATGGAAACCGGCATGATCTGATTTTGCTGGGCTTCTTTCTTTAAGCTTTCCTCATCTGAAGGATCGATAAATTCGAAGCGTAACTTTCCACGTGAATATGCCTGGTATTCGGAAAGTATATCCTGCGTGAAACGACGTGCATCGGCATATTCTCCTGGTAAATTCCTGGAAAAATATGCTTTTATCACTAACCTGTCTTCCAGGTTTTTTACTGCCTGTTTACTGGATTTGGAAAGTGAATAAATTTTGCCCTGAGAAAGATCTATCCTGGTAAAGATAGAAAGTGAAACGAGGTTCACGAAAATAACGATAGCAATTAAAATAATTATATCAAACCAGATATTCTTTTTCATCTTTACCTCCTATTTCCATTTCCTGGATGACAGCGCAAACTGTGATAATTTTAAAAACACAACGATCAAGCTGAGGAAATAGATGATATTCCTGGTGTCGATAACGCCGCGGGAAATATTGGAAAAGTGATAACTAACACTGAGATATTGGAAAATTCCTGTGAGAAAACCCGGAATGAACAGAAGCGAATATTGCAGAATAAACAGGAAGAAAACAATAAAGAAACTGATGATAAATGCTACTATCTGGTTACTTGTTATGCTGGAACTGAAAATGCCAATAGCACTGTAAACACCACCCAGAAAAATCAATCCCAGGTAACCACAGAAAATTGAACCATAATCTATGTTCTTTCCTAAAATAACGATGGTAAGAACGTGTATCAAAGTGAATAGAAGTCCAATGCCGATAAGTAACAATGAAGCCCAGAATTTACCCATGATAATATCGGAGTCTTTGATGGGAAGAGTGGTTAGTAATTCGATGGTTCCATTATTTCTTTCCTTAGCCAGAAGACCCATAGTAATGGCAGGAATAAAAAACAGGTAAATGATGGGAATTAAGCTGAAGAGACCTCTCATGTCTGCCTGGTTATTTAGAAAAAGCGGATTGGCAAAGAACCAGCCACCCAAAAGCAGGAAGATGACAAGGACAATGTAAGCAGCAGGAGAAGTGATATAACCTCTCATTTCTTTTTTAGCGATAATCGATGCATAATTCATTATTTCCCTCCTTCGATGGTGAGATTTCTGAAGACTGCTTCCAAACTTACATTTACCCGATGCATTTCCAAAAGTGTCCAATCTTTAGCTTTAATATAATTATAAATATCAACACGCCTATCAACAATACTCTCATATTCTAATTCGGTTAGAGTATATTTATTTTCTTTGGATGTAATAGAAATGATGCTTATGTTTTTCAATTCATCTGTCATTTGTTTCAGTTCTTTCTCGGAAGCCTTTAATTCCAGTTCGAGTTTGGTTTTATTCTGGAAGCTGGATTTTAATTCTTCCGTAGAACCGTCTGCCACTATCTTACCTTCATTAATGATAACAATACGATCGCATACTGCTTGAACTTCCTGTAAGATATGACTGGAGATAAGGAGAGTTTTTTCCTTGCCCAGTTCTTTGATAA
>JACNIV010000183.1 GCA_014382915.1 Candidatus Cloacimonadota bacterium
ATGACGTTATGGATGATAGAATGACCACCAATACGCCATTTCTAGTAGATAATGATAAGAAAAATGATTTTGAACGTAAAATAGAAGAACCGAATACACAATATGATGACTAGTTTAATTTAAGATGTGTTGGACCGCTTCCTGCCTATAGCTTTTACACATTGGTAGTAAAAAAAATGGAATTTGAGGTTATTGATTGTGCAAGGGAAACATTAAGTTTAAATGAATCTGCCACAAAGGATGAAATAAAAAAGGCATTTCATGCAAAAGCTCTAAAATTACATCCGGATAAAAATCAGAATGAGTTAAGAGACAATGTTGAGTTTGAAGAATTGAAAGACGCGTATAATTACATTTGTGATTATTGTCAGGCTGCTGAACAACCATCTTTTAGCGGTAGATATTCATTCAAAGAAGAGGATGTAGAGAAGAATAAAATATTAGTAACTTTAAAGGAATAAAAAAATGGAAAGAGAAGGAAAGTATATTTATTGTATTATTCAATCTTCGCAGGACAGAAATTTTGGTCCTATAGGTGTTGGAGACAGGAATGATGAGGTTCTAACAATTGGATATAAAGATCTAAATATGGTTGTCAGTAATCATTCTCTTACAAAATTTGTTGTTAATAGAGATAATATGATCGCACATGAGAAAGTGATAGAAAAGGTTATGGAAGAATTTAATAGTGTGCTTCCGGTGCGATTTGGAACTATTGCTTCTAATCCTGATGAGATTAGAAATCTGCTCGATGACAGATATAGGGAATTCAAAGATTATTTAAGATATATGGACAACAAGATTGAATTGAGTATTAAAGGTTTATGGAAAAATATGGATTCAATCTTCAATGAAGTGGTAGAAGAAAATATTCAAATTAAGAATTTGAAAGAAAAAATCAGCAGAAGAAAAAATGGGAATAATATTAAACCCCAGGTAGCAATCGGTAAGATGGTAGAAAAAGCTTTAATAAAGAAAAAAGAAATAGAAGCTGAAAAAATTGTCGATGTTTTTAGAAGAACTGCAATGGAACATAAACTTAATAAAACAATTGGCGATGAGATGTTCATAAATGCGGCATTCCTGGTTGATAAGGGTAGAGAAAAAGAATTTGATAATATTATGGATGATCTAAGTGAAAAATATAATGAGAGAATAAAGTTTATGTATTCCGGTCCTCTACCTGTTTTTAATTTTGTGAATATTACTATTTATCCGCAAGAATGGCAAAAATAGATGCATTACACTTTACTAACTCTTTAAAAAGGAAAAGTATTATGGAAGAAGGAAAATATATTTATTGTATAATCCAAAATGGAAAGTATATCGATTTCGGACCAATAGGAATTGGTGAAAGAGGAGATAAACTATATACCGTTGGTTATAAAGACATCAGTGCTGTTGTGAGCGATTCTCCTATAAAGACATATTTTACATCGAGAGTAAATTTTATCGCTCACGAAAAAGCAATTGAAAAGGTTATGGAAAATTATGATGTTTTACCGGTGAGATTTTGCACTATTACAGAAAATGAAGATAAAATTACGAAAATATTGGAAATGGAATATGATAAATTTAAAGGTTTATTAAATTGGATACGAGGAAAGAAGGAACTTGGAGTTAAAGCCATTTTTGATAAAGATGTGATTTATAATCATATTGTTGAAAAATATAAAGATATTAAAGCATTAAAGGAAAAACTTAGTTCACTTCCTCCTGAAAAAACTCGTCAGCAAAGAGTTCAAATTGGTAGAATGGTTGAAATCGCATTAGAAAAGGAGAAAGAAATATTTAAGAAGAAAATTTTGGATACTTTTTCTCCTTTAGCAGTAGAAGTAAAAGATAATTATACTTATGGTGAAAGAATGATAATCAACTCAGCATTCCTAATTGAAAAAGATATTGAAGATGAGTTTGATAAAATGATGAATGAGCTTGATGAAGAATATGGTAATATTATTAAATTTAAGTATGTAGGAACCTTACCTCCGTTTAATTTTGTGAATTTAATTATTCAAACAAAGGAGTTATAATGTTTTTAATAGATAGTATTTTGCTTGCACCGGTAAAAGGTGTAATCTGGCTTGGAAAAAAGATCAATGAAGTTGTTGAAAAAGAAACTTCAGATCAAGGTGTAATCAAAGAAAAACTGATGGAATTACAATTACAATTTGAATTAGATGAAATTTCTGAAGAGGAATATAATAAAAAGGAAAAGGAACTTTTAGAAAGATTAGATATTATTAGAAGAAATAATGAGGAAAAATGAAATTTGGGATTTGTATTTAATTAGCTGATCTCCAATGTGTTTAAACATGCTTTTCCGAATTCCGGAAAGGGTGAAATATCTATAAACTTGTACCGGGAAGAAAATGGAACCATCAATATTCATTTGGCGGATGATGGCGTAGGCATTCCTGCTGGCATGGATTTGAGAGAAGACAGCTCCATGGGACTAAATACTGTGTTTTCACTGGTCGATTATCAGCTGAATGGAGAAGTAACATATGAAGCTGGAGCAGGGTTGAAATGGCATCTTAAATTGAATGACAATAAACATAAAGCAAGGGTGTGAGATGAAAAAGAAGATAAGCATTTTAATTTTGGAAAATGAAGTGATCATCGCCCAATGTGTTTGAAGATGGAACTTGAACTAAACGGTTTTGATGTTTGTGCTTTTGTAGCGAGTGGAGATGAAGCTATAGAAACAGCAAAAGCAAAAGAACCCGATATTATCCTGAAGTTCAAATCGTAGCAATACAGGTAATGACAATACCAACAAATGCAGCATTTGAATTAAAAGGAGATGGAGGTGAGCATTACACCGCAACCGGTAGGAAAACTTTTACCGATGTGCCAGTGGGAACTTATGAACTGACAGTAACAGCAGATGGATATAAAACCCGCACTGAAAGTTTCCGCTTAACCGCGGATGAAACAATTCCCAAACAAATAACCCTGGAAGAGGGTAGCGATATGCCGGACAATATGATATTTGTGCAAGGCGGTACATTCCAGATGGGCAGTAGTGATGGCGATAGCGATGAAGAACCGGTACATTCCGTAACCGTGAGTGATTTTTATATTGGGAAAACGGAAGTAACCCAAAAAGAATGGAAAGAAATAATGGGCAACGATCCCTCAAATTGGAAAGGTGACAATCTTCCTGTAGTGAACGTAAGCTGGTATGATGCAGTAGAGTTTTGTAATAAGAAAAGCATTAAGGAAGGTTTAACACCTTACTACACCGGAAGCGGAAAGAATACAAAATGTAACTTCTCTGCCAATGGTTATCGGCTTCCTACAGAAGCAGAGTGGGAATATGCCGCTCGTGGTGGTGTAAAGACGCAGAATTCTGCGTCTCATAAATACTCAGGTTCAAACAACATTAACGATGTTGCCTGGTATTCCTCAAATTCAGGGGGGAAAACACACTCTGTAGGAACAAAGAAAGCTAACGAACTGGGTATTTATGATATGAGCGGAAATGTGTGGGAATGGTGTTGGGATTGGAAAGGTAGTTACAGCAGTAATTCACAAACAAACCCAAAAGGTGCTTCAACTGGCTTGCTCCGTGTGGATCGTGGCGGTGGCTGGATCATTTATGCCGAGTTTTGCCGTGTTGCTTATCGTGGCAGCTGCTATCCGGACTACAGCCGCATCAATTTGGGCTTCCGCCTGCTCCGCAGTTCAAAGTGATATTCATCTTTGTTTTGAGCAAAAAAAAGTGTTTAGTAAATTGGGGAATT
>JACNIV010000184.1 GCA_014382915.1 Candidatus Cloacimonadota bacterium
AAAGATCTACAGGCAAATTTTCGGGCTTTGTAAACTTTGGAATATTCAATGCTAAAACCTTTAATTTCAACAATTCCTTTGTTATCGATATCCAATTTATGGAACATTTTTAATTGCACTTTAATAAAATTTTCCAGGTCAGAATCCAGAGTCCGAAATCTTTTTACGAGCTTTTTGAAATCCTTTTCAAATACAGGTAATTTGGTGATATTATTAAACAATTTCATTATCTATTTCAATCACGTACAATGAGTTCTTCAAAATAGTGCTTTTTGTCATCCTGAGAGATGCTACTTGCTTTTCCATCGAAGGATCTCCGCTTATAATGAAAACTTATCTGGCTCAGATGGATTCTTCGTCGAATGCCTATGTAAGTTATTCCTCAGAAAGACATATATTTTTTTCATTTTGTAGAACTCAATCTCTAACAGAATAAGGAGTCGTACGGTAGAAGACGCTTTCATATTCAATAATTTTGCCATCTTCTGTGGTAAGCCAGGGAACATCATTATGTGAATGCTCGCTTATTTGAGATGCATTCATATCCGAAAGTTTATTCAAAACATTATCAATAAGCTGAATTTCATTTGCATTAAGTATTGATAGATCCGGTTGCCTTAAGGGCAGATATTTTGTTTGAGGATGTTTGAAATATTTTCCCTGAACTTTTGTCAGGTCTTTACCTTCCATTTGAGAAACGATCTTTACGAACTCCCTGGGAGTGGGTCCGAAATGATTCTTTTGATAAGTTGCTCCGATCAACTGTTCTTCGTATTTTTCATAATAATCAAAGTCTATGAAATAAAGCAATTTATAGATAACGGTTTCACCAATGTTTGGTCTGGAACCTATCTTGTTTAAAATATAAAGCAGAACTTCTTTGAATTTTTTAAGATTTTTTTGTGGAACATTGATGCGTATTTCAGGTTTTTCCCTTACGGTTTTATCTTCTTTGGAAATAATTACGGAAATATCTTTGGAAGCATCGATTAAAACATCAAGAGAGATATTCAGGATTTTTGAGATTTTAGATAGTTCTTCTACAGTTGCTTTTCGCTTACCATTTTCAATGTTGGAAATAGCTTCTCTTCTTAATTCAAGATTATCTGCTAATTGCTCTTGAGAGAATCCAATTTCTTCTCTAAGAGATTTTATTCTTTTTCCTATTTGTTTGTTGAAATCAATCATTTTACCCTCCGAAGAGATAAATTAATTTCAAAAATCCTTACGTCAAGTTTTATGTTTGATAATATTACGACAATATGTGCGAAAATAACACTGCGTCAATTTCAGCGTCTAAATTATTTTTATCTTTATCCCAATTTTGAGGGTTGTTTTGAATGTATTGTTTTATATTATTCAAATCTTCATCATTTCGAATAATATGATCATAATAACCACGCTGCCAGATATGCGATCCTGCGGAGTTACGAATATTATTTATTAATTTGGAAGAATTCATTTTGAATCGTCCAATGATTTTCGATAACAACATTTTTCTTCTTTCACCCCGTAGGGGTAATTCACGAATTACCCCATTTTTATAAGGCGATTCGTGAATCGTTCGATATATATCGGGCGATTCGTGAATCGCCCCTACGATCCAGATGATACCGTGAATGTGATTTGGCATGATCACAAAATTACCTAATTTTATATTCTTATATTTCCAGGGTATCTGATTCCAACATCCCTGAAGAATATTTCCAAAATTATTTAATTGCATTGAATGATCACTTATTTTTCCAAAAAGGGATTCTTTTTTGTAAGAACAAATTGTAATAAAATATGCTCCCGCCCAAGAATAATTATAATTATTCAGACGAAGAGAATTTTTACGCGTCTTCATTATATTATTAGCTCTTTCCTTATCTCATGTTCATCCGCTTTCAATTCCATTATTTCTACATCAAAATCAGAAAGCATGTTTCGCAAATTCTCCAGAACAGGGTATTCCGTATAAAAATGCCCGGCATCTATAAGGGGAATTTTGCTGTCTAACAAAGTATGGTAATTAAAACCAGAAGAAACAAAAACATCAGCTCGCCCATAAACCTGTGAAAGTAAAGAGCTGCCGTTTCCACCACAAATCGCAACTTTTTGAATTAATGACTTCTGGTTTTTATCTGCCGGCCAAAGTTTAACAAAGGAAGCGTTCAAATTCTTTTTTACTATTTCTGCAAAATTTCTGAGAGTTAATTTATTTTTTAGATTTCCGATCAAACCCAATCCGTAATTTTCACTTTGCCTTTCCTGGGGATAAACAGCATAAGCTGGAGTCTCGTAAGGATGAACTTTTTTCATTATAGAGATCACTTTCTGCAGATAAAATGAATCCACGAAGAATTCCAGTTTTCGTTCTACCACTTTCTCCAGTTTATCCTGCTCACCAAGAATGGGACTGCTGCCTTCCATCGGTTTAAATTGGCCACTTACTTCATAATCATTTAAACAGTTAGTGTAATTACCAATAGTCCCGGCTCCTGCTTCAAAGACAGCATTCGCAACATCGATCATTGAATCTTGCGGTACATAAACAGCCACATGATACAATTTTGCACCTGTTTCGGTGGAAAGGAATTCCAGGTTATTCAAACCCAATTTTTCTGCCAGAGCAAAGTTCACACCCTTTTTGACAACATCCAGATTTGTATGGGCACAATACACTGAAATATTATTTTGTATCAATCTCAGATATAATGGATTCGTTATCTTTTGTATTGGTTTTGAAATAATGGGATGATGAGAGATGATCAGATCGGCTTTTTCATTGATGGCTTTTTCCACAGCGTTTTTTGTAACATCCAATGTAAGCAGTATCTTTTTTACTGCCTGTTCCGGGTTTCCTATCTGCAAGCCCACGTTATCCCAATCGTATGCTAGACTTGGATTTGCAATTTTGTGCAGATGTGAAACTATATCTGAAACTGTGATCATTTTTTCTTTTTTCATAATAATTTCCTTCTTATTTATTTCCAATCTGAGATTTGGAAACGAGTGATTTTAGTTTGTTGCAAAACAGGGTTTTGCGTAACAGTTCCGTTCCCAAAGAGGGCTTTGGGAACGAGAAGTGGTGGAGAGAACTTTGGGAACGAGAAGTGGTGGAGAGGACTTTGGGAACGAGGATTGGCACAGGAGGTTTTCACGCGATTCCGCATGGCTGTCGTAGGAAGGAGGATTTGAAAATTCTCAATATTCAATTTTAAAATCTTCAATTACTTCACGTCCCAGGGATAAACGATCCAGTTATTTCCAGCAAATTCTCCCACAAAATCAGGCTTGAATTTACTCTTATCTTTAAGGTGAATAACAGATGTATATAACTTTTTTGGGTGAAGTGATTCCACATACTCTTTGGCCTTTACGAAGGTGCCTCCCGAATCTGCAACCTCATCCACCAGCAGGATAGATTTATCTTTCAAATCCAAGTTAACAGGTAGATTTTGTACTATCGTGGGATCATCCAGTAGGTTATCGTTGCTGTCGTAATTTATAATACCAACTGAGTAGAGTGGTTTGGGATATTTCCCATTGTGTGACAAAAAAGTTCGCAGTATCCGAGCCGGAATCCAACCACCGGTAGCAATACTGATCACAATATCGATATGAATACCACTTTCGGCAATATCCTGAGCCATCTTTTTTACTATTCTATGAATATCATCATAAGAATAACGAATTTTTTCAATAGTTTCAGACATACAAATACCTTTATTTATATTCTT
>JACNIV010000185.1 GCA_014382915.1 Candidatus Cloacimonadota bacterium
AAGATAACCTGATCTTCGGCAGTGATGTGCTGAGGGGAAAGATGGAACTATACAACAATTTTCCTTTAGATAGAGAACCTGAAGGTAAGGTTGAATTCTATTTTCATGTTTATAATATCCTGGGTGATCCTTCGCTGACCATGTGGACTACAGTACCGCAAACCATCAATTGCACTTTACCTGCGGAGATAAATAAAGGTACAAATTATCTTGAGATAGATCTTCTTGATCTGGAAGATGGTATTGTAACAGCGAAAATAGAAGGAAATGAATTCAGCATGGCTACTGTGGAGAATGGACAGGCAACGCTTTACTTTAACCTGGAAAATTCCGACCAGATAGAAATAACTATTACCAAACCAAATTATCATCCATTTATTCAAACGATAGATGTGATTACCGATGATGTAGAACTGGGGCTTTTTGATTTTGATACGAATGGCAACGTGATAGTCGGCGAAGAATTCCAACTTGATCGTAGACTGAAGAACTATGGCACATTAATAGCAAACAATGTAACGGCAGACCTGTCATGCGTTAATTCTTATGTGAATATAATAACTACTACTGCCAGCTTCGGCGATATCGATCCGGGTAGCACTGCTACTCAGGGATACGACGTCGAGATACTTCCGGGATGTCCGGATAATACTGTGATCCAATTTGATCTTGATATTTCAGGAGGAAGTACAGCCAAATTTGATGTAGTGGTAAATGGACTGATCTTTGAAATAACCTCGATAGTGGTGAACAACGAAGAAGAAGTACTGCTTCTTCTGGAAGATAACAGCATTTCGGTAAATATGAAAAACATTGGCATCTTCGATGTTAATAGTCTGCAGGCAGAACTTTTTTCTCAAACTCCTGAAGCTACTATAACCTCCTCCCAGTTTAATGTCGGGAACGTTGCAGTAGATGCTACTGCTGTGGCTGAATTTTCCATACAACTTTCTGATGAATGCTACATTGGGCAGAATCTTCCTTTTTATATTTCCCTGATCGATGAGAATTTGCTGGAAACGAATATTTATTTCAGCCTGGAAGCCGGAGTGGTAGAAAATACTGCTCCCACCGGACCGGATAGTTTTGGTTATTATGCCCTCGATAGCCATGATGTTTTTTATCAGAATTGTCCCGAGTATTTTTGGAAGGAACTCGATCCGCTGGAAGGTGGTGATGGAACTGTTTTACAGATGGGCGATGATGTTTCCCAAACTGTAGCAATGCCGTTTGATTTCCCATTTTACGGAGAAATTAGCGACAGCATCACTATCTGTACTAATGGCTGGATATCATTCCAGCCAACCTGGGAAACCTATTTCCGTAATTGGAACATACCTTCCGCCCTGGGACCTTATGGTATGATAGCTGCTTACTGGGACGACCTGATCGGCTTCCCTCTGGGTAATGATGAATATGCCAAGATGAGAATATGTTATGATTATATTGAAGATGAAAATATTTTTGTGATCGAATGGAATAAATGCGTAAACCGATTTAATTATACTTCCATAGAAAAATTCGAGATCGTTATTTATGATCCGGCAATATATCCCACAACAGATGGCAATGGCATCATCCAGATCAATTATCAAACAGTTAATAACCCCGATGCCAACAGTAATTACTGTACTATCGGGATCGAGAATTTTACTCAGAGTGACGGACTCCTCTATACTTATGCCAATATCTATCCTGCCAGTGCTACACAAGTTTGTAATAATTTAGCTATTAAATTCACTACCGATATTCCTGAATTCATTGAAGAAACGACTCCCGTTGCTGATTTCACTGCGGATATAACATATGGAATTGCCCCACTGGAAATCAACTTTATAAACCAGACTTCACCGCTCTCTTATTTCGGTACTTGGGAATGGCAATTTGGTGATGAATCTTCCAACGCTTCAGAAATTAATCCTATTCATACCTATCAGGAAGTGGGAAGTTACAGTGTTACATTAACAGCCACGAATTCGCAAGGAACAGATTCTATAACGCATGATGACTTCATTACTGTGTTCCCGTCAGAAGATCTTATCTGGCCCGGTGACACAAATATCGATGGCGTTGTAAATATCGAAGATATTCTTATGATAGGGATCTTTTGGAAAGAGGAAGGTTCTCCGAGACCTGAAGTTTCTTTTCAATGGGCAGGAAATGATTATCCCGGTGACTGGGATAAACCCATGGCTTCCGTAGCTGATTGCAATGGCGATGGGACAGTGAATATCACCGATGTTCTGGGAATATGCCTGAATTGGAATTACACTCATGTTACTACTTGCGGCTCACTTTCACCAATTGTAAATCTTGAAGATTACAGAGAGAACTTCGAGGAGATCTATTATTCTCTGGAAAATTCAGGGACGAGCCTGCTTTTAAAGAATTATTTAGCAGAACTATTTGATTTCCCGATAGTAACACCGATCGGGATCAGCAGGCTTCAACAGAATTATCCCAATCCTTTCAATCCTGCCACAAAGATCGCTTTTGATATTGCCAGTGAGGGAAAGGTGGAAATCGCAATTTATAACGTGAAAGGACAACTTGTAAAAAAATTATTTAACGAATATGCAAATCCTGGAAGTTATACAGTTGAGTGGAACGGGAAAGATTCTGTAGATCGAAGTGTGAGCAGCGGATTATATTTCTACCGGTTGAAATGCAATGAACAGACTATAGATACAAAAAAAATGATCTTACTGAAATAAAGGAGACAGTTAAATGAAACGTATTTTATGGATTTTCCCGATAGTATTTTTGATTCTTTTCACAGCTTGTGGAGGTGGTACGGAACCGAACGATAACGAATCTCCTGAAATTAATGCACTTACAGCCAGTGATTCGATAGTTTCTGTAAATGAAACCATAGATATTTCCTGTGAAGCTGTTGATCCAGATGGGGATGAGCTTACCTATTCATGGGAAGCATCAGCGGGTGTTATTGCTGGAAGTGGTTCTAATATAACATGGACTGCCCCTACAGCACCTGGAACGTGTGGAATTACGTGTACTGTCTCTGATAATGAGGGTAACGATTCCTCGACGATTGAGATAGAAGTAGTTCGTCGATTGAAAATTGAACCTGCAGAACTAATAATAGCAGTTGATGAAGAAGCTGTTTTAAGTGTGCAACTATATGGCGGAGTAGATGTCTTTGCTTTATCCGTGGAAATAGTATTTAATAATGGTGTGGTAGGTGTTCCCATTAATTCCGTAACTAAAGGAGATTTCTGGGGTGATGATGCCATCATGACAACTCATATAGATTATGACAGGCTCTGTGTTGCCATCGGGCAGGTTCAGACTGCTGGAGATGACGGCATAACCGGTGACGGAACATTGTTTGAATTTATACTGGTGGGGTTATTAGCAGGCGAAAGTGATATCACTTTTGAAAACTTAAACCTGATCGATGAAAATGGTGATCCTGTAGAAGGTTTTGACGAGATGGAATTGGTGAACGGTAAGGTAATAGTAGAGTAACCACTTCTTATGGCTGGTTTAATATTCGGTTTATTTTTATTGATACTTTTCGGAGTTATCGAGTTTCATAAAAATAAAACATATCGTAAGCGCATTCCTGTTATAATACATGTTAATGGTACTCGCGGAAAATCGAGTGTTACTAGTTTGATTGCAGCCGGTTTACGTGCCGGTGGCAAAAAGACGATTGCCAAAACAACCGGTTCTGCTCCAAGACTTATCTTTGAAAATGGA
>JACNIV010000186.1 GCA_014382915.1 Candidatus Cloacimonadota bacterium
ACCAGCAATGAAGACTTTGGCACTTACTACCGCTTGCTTACAGATGGAAGTTATGATGTAACATTTTCCGCCTATGGCTACATTCCTCAAACTGTAATAAACATTGATATCTCAAATAGTGGACAGACAGTTCTTGATATTACTCTTGTGCCAGATACCTATACAATTGATATTACGGGAACAGTTACAGACGGTGATACCGGTTTGCCCATTGCTAATGCAATAGTAGATATTCAGGATTTTAATATTCCTGCTGTGATAACAAATGAAAATGGTCAATTCATAATTCCTGATGTTTATGAATATACATATAATTTCCTTGTTTATACTATAAACTATGCATCTTTTTTGGGAGAATTTGGAGTAACTGCTCAGAACAATATAATAGATTTTGGGCTTTATCAACTTGATGACGGTACTTTTGAAACAGGTCAGTTTGCAAACTATTGGCAATCTGGTGGAAATAGTGCATGGTTTATAGATAATTCTACAGCCGCCAGCGGCACCTATTCTGCCAGAAGTGGACTTATTGGTCATAATGAATCTTCCGAATTGAAAGTAACCATTTTTGTATCGGGAGAAGATGAAATATCTTTTTATCGTCATGTCTCATCGGAAGCTAATTATGATTATTTACGCTTTTATATTGATGACATACTTCAAGACGAATGGAGTGGAAACGTTTCCTGGGGAATGGAATCTTTTCCTGTTCCAACAGGGCAGCATGAATTTAAATGGGCTTATACAAAAGATGGTGGTGTCATCGGTGGTTCCGATTGTGGCTGGATAGATGACATAACTTTCCCCATACCTTCGGTTATTGTTACTCCAACCGTTCTGGAATTCTATACTACTCAAGCTTGTGTAGAAGGATTGGAATTTTCCATAATTAATAATTCTTCTGAAGAAGTAACAATAAACACTATAGATGAATCCGGTAGTGTTTTTGACTGGTATATCAATGAATTCAATCTTCCACTTCCATATACAATGTCAAGTGGGGAACAACTGGATTTCCTGGTAATGGTAGCGTTGCCTGTCAATAATGGAGGACGGGATATCGTCTCGGAAATACTAAATATCAATACAAGTGAAGGAGAATACCAGATAGAACTTTTCTTTGATACGAATCTTTACAATTCTACAAGCAACAATGAAGTATCTGGTATTACCAAATTCTTGGGTAATTATCCCAATCCTTTCAATCCGAGTACAACCTTTAGCTATAGCCTGGCTAATGAATCAAAGGTTGAGCTTATAATATTTAATGTTAAAGGTCAGAAGATCAGAACTTTGGTAAATGAAGGTCAAAGTGCAGGAATGCACCAGGTTATATGGAATGGCATGAATGATAATGGAGAAAAGGTTTCAAGTGGTATTTACTTTTCTCTTTTCGATATAAATGGTGATGGGGATTATACCAGCGTGAAGAAAGTCCTGTTATTAAAATAATGGAGCATAGATGCTAAAGAAGATTTTTATTCTCGCATTATTGGTTATTCTGCTCGTTCCGCTTTACTCAAAAAGCAACGAGATTTATTTTAAATTTCAGATAAATTCCAAAGAAGAAGTAAATAAATTAACTAAAATAATATCGATCGATAATATCAAAGACAATACTGTTTATGCTTATGCAAATCAAAAAGAATTATTTGAATTTATTCAACTTGGATACTCTTATACAGAGTTGCAGCATCAGGGAAAACTACGAATTCCTCAAATGGCAGATAACATAGAAGCAATGCGGGATTGGGACACCTATCCAACTTACGAGACATATGTTGATTTTATGTATCAATTTGCAGCGGATCATCCCGATATCTGCTCTGTTAACTGTATGGGTTATTCTGTGGAAGGAAGGGAGCTCATTGTAGCAAAAATTACCGATAACCTTGATCTGGCAGAAGATGAACCGGAATTTTTCTATACTGGCCAAATGCATGGAAATGAACTTGTTACATTTATTATGCTTCTCCGTTTGATTGATTATCTTACAGAAAACTATGGAACGAATGATAGAATAACTAACATAGTTAATAATATCGAGATATACATAAATCCACTCTCTAATCCCGACGGAACGTATGCAGGTGGAAATCATACAGTTTGGGATGCAACCAGAAATAATGCCAACAGCGTTGATCTGAATAGAAATTTCCCCGATCCTGAAGATGGTCCGCATCCTGATGGAAATGAATATCAACCGGAAACTATTCTCATGATGGATTTTGCAGATGAACATAATTTTGTTCTTTCATCAAATCTGCATAGTGGGGTAGAAGTTGTGAATTATCCCTGGGATACCTGGGCACAGCTCTCTGCAGATGACGATTGGTGGCAGGAAGTTTGTCATACTTATGCCGATACGGTTCATTTACATGCTCCTATAGATTATATGAATTTATTCAATAATGGAATAACGAATGGATATGCCTGGTTCACTATAAATGGTGGAAGACAGGATTATATGAACTATTTCCAGCATTGCAGAGAGATGACTCTTGAACTTTCTGATGAAAAATTTCTTCCTGAAAACCAACTGGATGCACATTGGAACTATAATCGCCAATCATTCCTTCTTTATATGGAAGAGTGTCTGTACGGAGTAAGAGGGCTTGTAACAAATTCAAATGGAGAACCACTTAGAGCAAAGGTTACCACACAGGATCATGATATTGATAACTCAGAAATCTATTCCAGTGGTGAGATCGGTAATTATCATCGTATGCTGTATCCTGGAGTTTATGACCTTGAATTTTATGCTTATGGACATGTTCCGCAAATAATAGAGAATATTACTGTTATTGATAATGATATAACTTTTCATGATGTAATCCTGCAAAACGCACCTGAAAGAACTATCAGCGGTGTTGTATCCGGCGCTGTTACAGAACAACCTATCGAAGGAGCAGAGCTCATATTCATGGAAACACCCCTTGAACCCATCTTTACAAATTCATCAGGTGAATATATACTTTCTATATTTGAAGGAACTTACATTGTACGGATATCAGCAGAAGGATATGCAATGTTGGAAACAGAAATTACGATAGATGAAAATAATTTGGTTTTCGATTTTGAACTTTATAATACTGAAACAGAAAGCTTTGAAACGGGAGACTTCTCTGCTTTTAACTGGCAGTTTAGTGGAGATGCAGATTGGACTATCGATACAAGCACAGCATATGATGGTGTTTATTCGGCAAGATCTGGAGTTATTGGTCATTATCAGGAAACAGCACTTTCTGTAACAATGGAAACAACATTTCCTGCTACTATTTCGTTTTATTATAAAGTATCATCAGAATCAGGATACGATTACCTGAAATTTTATCTGGATGACGTTTTTATGG
This sequence comes from Candidatus Cloacimonadota bacterium, assembly GCA_014382915.1. Lineage (GTDB taxonomy): Bacteria > Cloacimonadota > Cloacimonadia > Cloacimonadales > TCS61 > JACNIV01. The sequence continues at coordinate 3,354 of JACNIV010000186.1, forward strand.
AACGGTGGTCAGGAGAAGTAGATTGGGATTTTGTTTCTTATAATGTAGAACCTGGAAATCATACCTTTAAATGGGCATACAAAAAAGATTTGGGTTTGATCGGCGGACAGGATTGCGCCTGGATAGATCAGATCATTTTTCCACCTACAGGAGTTGCCAGTGTAAATTATGAATTACCTGAAGTTGCTTCGGAATTATTGGGGAACTATCCAAATCCATTTAATCCGCATACAACTATCAGATTTAATCTGGCAGAAGAATCAAACATTGAACTGAATATATACAATCTGAAAGGGCAACTTGTAATAACACTGGTGAATGAATCGCTGGAAATTGGAGCTTATTCC
>JACNIV010000187.1 GCA_014382915.1 Candidatus Cloacimonadota bacterium
TCGTCTGTGTCGGAAAATATCTCTGCAGTGTGAAATAGTTTATCTACAACTTTTGGATTGAGATTTTCTTTGATCCAGGGCAGCATGTGATTACGTATTTTATTGCGTGTAAAAACGTTCTCGTAATTGGATTGATCATCTCTCCAGGTAAGTTCTTCGTTGTTCAGAAAATCTAATATTTCCTGACGGGAAAAACTTAGCAGTGGATGGATTATTATGCCGGATGTGGGAGATATGCCTTTCATACCTGTATATCCCGAACCCCTGAAAAGCCTATGAATCAACGTTTCTGCCTGATCCTCACGGTTGTGTCCCAGCGCTATTTTGTGAACATTATATAGTTTTGTAAGCTTCTTGAAATATTTGAACCGGAGATCACGGGCTTTATTTTCCAGATTGGATTTGGAATCGAGCTTCACATTTTTAATTACAAGCGAAATATTCTTTTTGAAGCAAAATTCTTTTACATGTTCTTCATCTTTTTGAGAATCCTTTCCTCGCAGATTATAATTCACATGTGCTGCCAGCAAAGAAAAACCATGTTTGGATTTCAAGTACCAGAGTGCCTGCAATAGGGCTGTGGAGTCGGCACCTCCGGAAAAACCAACCAATATCTTTTCACCACTTTTTATTAGTTTGTACCGGTCCACAAACTCTTCAAATTTTTCCAGAAAATTCTGATTTTTTTTCATCTTCACCCCTTTACGGGTCAAATACTTCATTCTACTTCAAGTTTTGATACATCAATCAATGTGTCAAATAAAAAGCTTGTAAGAATTTGTGTAATCTGATAGTTGGAATCCAAAAACAGAAAAAAAAGTATAAGGAGCGATTTATGAAGAAGTTAATGCTTTTGGGTGATGAAGCCATTGCTCAGGGTGCTCTGGATGCAGGTTTATCCGGTGCTTACGGCTATCCCGGGACTCCTTCCACAGAAATCGTGGAATATATCCAGCGCAATCGGGAAGCTATCGAGCGAAATGTTCATCGTACCTGGTCGGCAAACGAAAAAACCGCCATGGAAGAAGCTCTGGGTATGTCTTATGCTGGTAAACGAGTCATCACTACAATGAAACACGTAGGCTTGAACGTAGCTGCAGACCCATATATGAATTCTGCTCTTACAGGAGCCAATGGTGGTGTAATCGTAGCAGTGGCAGATGACCCATCCATGCACTCTTCTCAGAATGAGCAGGATTCAAGGTATTATGCCAAATTTGCGCTGATGCCGGCTCTGGAACCATCTAACCAGCAGGAAGCTTACGAGATGCCATTCCTGGCTTATGAGATTTCCGAAAAATATCACATTCCCGTGATGATAAGATTAACCACCAGGCTGGCTCACTCACGTGCAGGTATTAAGCGACGCGAAGTGTTAAATGAAAATGAACTTCAAAAACCGGAAAATCCCAATCAATTTATGTTACTGCCGGCTTATGCTCGTAAGAAGTATAAACATCTGCTAGCCATTCAGAAAGATTTAGTAAAGGAATCGGAGAATTCTCCTTTCAATAAATATATGAAAGGTGAAGATAAATCTCTGGGTATAATAGCCTGCGGATTGGGATTCAATTACCTGATGGAGAACTTTGAAGCAGGTAAATTTCCTTATCCCATCCTCAAGATCGGTCAATATCCGCTTCCCGGGAAACAGATCGAAAAGATAATGAATGAATGTGAAAACATCCTGGTAGTGGAAGAAGGGATGCCACTGGTAGAAGAAATGCTAAATGGCTTTCTGGGTAATAAAAAGGTCAAGGGAAGACTGGACGGTACTATTCCCCGTGATGGAGAATTGAATCCGCAGATCATTCGCAGAGCGCTCAACCTGCCGGAACTTCCCAGCCAGGCAATTCCTGAAATTGTAGCAGGAAGACCCCCGGCACTGTGCGTTGGCTGTCCACATATTGATACTTATAAAGCGCTCAATGAAGTTCTGAAACCTTATCGAAAGGGTCATGTCTTCTCCGATATCGGGTGTTACACATTGGGATTCCTGCCACCATACAAAGCTAGCGATACCTGTGTGGACATGGGGGCTTCCGTTTCTATGGCTGTGGGTGCTGCCGATGCAGGCTTATTCCCGGCTGTTGCTGCTATTGGTGATTCCACTTTTGGTCATTCCGGAATAACACCACTGCTGGATGCTGTGATTTCCAAATCCAATATTGTTGTTATCATTATGGATAACGATATAACCGCCATGACGGGAATGCAGGATTCGCAAGTTACAGGCAGGATCGAAGATATCTGTATGGGCGTGGGAGTGGAAAAAGAACATATTCGTGTTATTAATCCATTATCCAGACATCATGAAGAAAATGTAAAAGTAATAAAAGAAGAATTAAATTACAATGGTGTTTCGGTTATCATTCCCAGAAGACCATGTATTCATGTGTATGCAAAAAGGAAGAAAAAGAGTTAGACGCAGATAAACGCAGATCAGATATGATAAAATATGAAATACATTTTAGAATTGTAAAAAATTATAGTAAATCATAAAAAATCAGCGAAAATCAACGTCAAATAAAGGAGAATAAAATGAAGAAAGATATAATTTTAGCAGGAGTTGGCGGACAGGGCATACTTTCCATTGCTGCCATCATCGGATATGCTGCTATGGAAAATGGTTTGAATCTGAAGCAGGCTGAAGTACATGGTATGAGCCAGCGCGGGGGAGATGTGCAATCTCATCTCAGGATATCTGACAGGGAGATTTTTTCAGACTTGATCCCCCAGGGTGGAGCAGACCTGATAATCTCGGTAGAACCAATGGAAGCTTTACGTTACATGCCTTACCTTTCTCAGAATGGCTGGTTTATCACCAATACCACTCCATTTGTAAATATTCCTAATTATCCCGATACAGAAGAATTGATGAATGAAGTGAAGGCTATTCCAAATCATGTGGCAATCAATGCAGACCAGATCGCTAAAGACATAGGTGCAAACCGTTCAATGAACATTGTAATGTTAGGCGCCGCTTCACTCTTTTTGGATATTCCCTACGAAAAGCTGGAAGAGGGTATCAAATTTGTTTTTGGACGAAAAGGCGAAGAGGTGCTGGAAGCCAACCTGAAAGCTATGAAAGCCGGAAAGGATTTTGCAGAGGAAAATAAGACTTAATAAAAAAAAACAGCCCATCCGGGTTCGGGCGGGCTGTACTCTCGTCACATAGCTCCAGCTATGTTGACGCAATTACTAATTTATCCGTAGCAGGAGCTACAAACACCACATTTCACAGCAGGAGCTGTGAAACGAGTAAAGGGATGGTTTCATTCTCTTTATTTCAACAGCAAACATTTCTTCACAGCTTCAGATTTACCATTCACATTTAATTTATAGAAATAAACACCTGAACTGACAGGTTTACCTGTATCATCATTACCGTCCCATATAACCGAATGATTACCGCTTTCAAAAGATTCTTTTACAAGTGATTTTACCTTCTGACCTTTTATGTTGTAAACAGAAAGATCGACTTTGCTTTCTTCTGGTATTGAGAATGATATCGTTGTTGTTGGATTGAACGGGTTAGGGTAATTACGATGCAAAGTAACACAAGCAGGAATTATATTACTTGAAGGTTCTTCTTCCTGTTCAGATTGAAGCTCTCCAAGAAGATTATTTAAAAGGTTTTGACTTTTAACCTGAAAATCTTGAACATCTGTAGGATTTAACCTTCTGATATTCT
>JACNIV010000188.1 GCA_014382915.1 Candidatus Cloacimonadota bacterium
GTCCATGTCTTTGAGGAGCACCGGCAGCATATAATTCAAGACGATTTTTTTCGTTGATATTATAGCTTGTAGCAAGATAATATGACCAGGCATCCGTCCATGTTGCATCAATTACGCCATCACCGGTTTTACGAGTAACATTAAAACTGAAGGCATATTTGTCATTAACTAAACCAGAATTTGCTACCAGAGTGTTCTTTTTAAATCCTCCGGAACCAATTTCTTGTTTGAATAAAACACCTTTGTTCATTTGGGTTGGGTCGGTTATCATATTCATAGTTCCGCCAATAGAGGGAACAGCAAGGTTAATTGCACTCAATCCTCTTTGAACCTGAATAGAGGATGTGGCATCACCAAGACCATCCCAATTTGACCAATAAACCCAGCCATTTTCCATATCATTGATAGGAACACCATTGATCATTACAGCAACATTTTTTTGATTAAATCCACGGATATTTAAACGAGCATCCCCTGCACCACCACCTTGACCGGTGGAATAAACACTTGGAGTATTTGTTAGAACAAGTGGAATATCACGTGAACCGAGGGACGAAGTAATTTGTTCTTTTTCGACATCTGTAAATGCGATAGGAGTTTCAATTTTTGCACGATCTGAAACAACATTTATACCCTCAATGCTAATTGTTTCTACCATTAAAGAGAATTTAACAACTGCTGTTTCACCTTCTTTTACTTCGACATCTTTAGTTTGCTTTCCATAGCCCATAAAGCTAACAGTAACAATCTGCATACCTACAGGAATGTCTTTCATAATAAAGCTACCGTTTTTCCTGGTGTAAGTTCCTGTCTGGACATCACCCAGATAGACGGCTGCATTTGCCAAAGGGTCTCCCGTCTTTTCGATAGTAACTTGCCCAGCAATCGTTCCTGTTTGTGCAAATAATGTTGCTGGTAGAATTAATAAAATCGACAAAACTACTACTAAACCGAGTTTTTTCATACTCATCCTCCTTTCTATTGTTATGTATAAAAAAGCTAAACGAAATTTGTTATTATTGCCTTTCATTGTCAAGATTAAAATCTATTTATTAGCATTTTACTAGAAGAATATAATAATTAAGCTCTTTATGTAATTAGGTAATTTAATATTATTTTTTATATTGTACTTCAAAATTTGTGTTTTATTATGTAACTTACAAAAACGTAATCCATTTTGAAATAGAATCTTAATAGCTTTTCAGGTGCTCCAATCGTTTTTTTTCTTTTTCTTCTTCAGGAATTTTACTGGTACCACCGTAAAGACTTTTTTCCCATTCACCATACATGGAATTTGGCAAAATTATAAAACGCTTTCCAAACTCTGCTTTTAAGCTGTCTGCCCAGTTGAAACGTTCTTCAATGTTTTTCTTTCTGAAGACATCATCAAAATCTATCAGGTTGTCTCCAATGAGTAAAACAATCTGATAATTCTCAGCAACTTTTCTGCGGCGAATTCCCTTATCGGAAGATATATCTCTGAGCAGTATATGTTCTTCATCAGCTTGCGGAAATCCAAGTTTCTGTAAATTTTTAAGCGTTCCATTCATATGCCGTAAGGATCGATTTGAAATGTAAAATATTTCCACACCTTTTTTATGAGCAAATTGCAGAAATTCGAGTGCTCCCGGAACGGGTTCACCGATAGCCAGGTTTACCCAGCCGTCAAATTCTGGATAGCTGCCTTGGCTTTTTTTGATGATCTCTCCTTGATAGCGGGAATTATCCATAACAGTTTCATCAATATCAACAATGACCGCTCTTTTCTTTTTATAGGATATTTTCAGTTCTTCTTCCAGGCGAAGTTTGGCAATATTGTACGCCTGATAGGCAAGAGCTCTGTATTCTGCCGAAGTTTGATGCCAGAGCGTTGCCATCAGCAGCGCTCTGTGGGCAGGCTGAATTTCTCCACAAAGTTGATCTGAAAATGCAATAAGAAAAAGTGAAACAATTAATATTGTTTTTTTCATTATCTTCTCCAAATTATTTCGTACTATTAGACAACAAATTATGGACACTATCGAAAATATAACCCACATGAATCCTGTTGGTAAAATCTATTTTCTCCACATTTATTTCCAATACTTTTCCTTTGTGAAATCCAAAGCGGCAAACATCGTTGGGATAAGTTTTGTACCAGTGATTTAATGCTTCTATTTCGCTTTTACTCCAACCACCTTCGATCTCCATTTCACGACCACGCTGTTGAATTCTGTTCCAGGCTAAATCTGCCCTGCCTTTAAGAACGACCAGAATATCGGGAGAAGGAATTTCATTGCATACTGCTTTAAACTTAACTGTTAAATTATCCAATTCATCTGCGGTGAGGTAACCATCGTGATGAAATTGGTAACAAAAGATCAGCAGATCTTCCGGCAAGGAGCGATCCATTACATAGCTTGCTTTTCCTGAAGTGCCTTTTATTTGCAGTTTCTTTCGCATTTTTAAAAAGTGCATTTGTAGATCGTAACAATAGGTAGCTTTATCTGCCAGGAATTTTCCCAATAGCGGATTTTTTTCGGGGTTTTCATAAAGACCATTTATTTTCAGGCTTCTCTGCATAATAGCAGCCAGGGTGGTTTTTCCCAATCCCACATTACCGGCAATGGCGATCAACCTGGGATTTTCATTCAGGTAATTTTCCAGCTTGCTCTCTGCATCGATGGCTTTGAGTGTGGCAGCTGTTTCGGGCAGTGTAACCCATTTACTGATACCGGGTGTGGTCACCCGCAAGTTCAGGTTCCTGATCTCATCAGTAATTTTTTGAATCGTACTCTTCAAGTAATCATCCAGTGGCGTATCGTCGTTAGCATCTATCACCAGCACAGGACAGGTTACATGCCGATTGATAAATTGTTCATACAATTCGTTCAGTTGTTGAAGATAATTTGCCGGGATGGATACTTCGCTTTCACGACCTCTATCTTTTATTCGTTGAATAAGAGTTGGAACTTCTGCTTTTAAATATACTATCAGATCTGGCTCGGGAATTTTGGATGTCATCAGGTTGTAGTTGCGCTGATAAGCCAGGAATTCTTCTTCCGTCATGTTTCCTAATATTTTTTGAGCCATACCAAAAATATGATAATCTTCCGGCAGAGTTCTGTCTTCCAGGATAATTCCTTTGCATCCTTCTATCATCCGCTGACGATCCAGCCTGCCATTAAAGAATTCGATCTGTGCCATAAAGGCATTGCCCACCGGATCATCGTAAAATGCGTCCAAAACTTTTGGGTTGAAGGTTTCTTGGAAAGCGAAAACCTTTTCTTCACCGCTTCTATTGGGAATGGTAGATAATAGCATTTCGTTCAAAGGCTTTTGACTGGCAGCTTCCACCAGTGTAGATTTTCCTACACCAATATTTCCTACAATTCCAATTCTAAGATGTTCCATGTGAATTTTCCTTCATTGAGTTGAAAAAAATTATCAAGAAGAGTATACATCAGTGTTATTCGAACAGTCTGTAATCATCAAGTTTTTGATAATACCTTTCTATTAATACGTAAGATAAGGGAATGGAATAAAGTAAACCCAAACCAGCTAAAGCAGCACCCAATACGTTTATGCTGGCAATTTGCAAAACCAGGAAGAACTGTTGCCAGCGTGTTTCCATGCTGGCTTTGTAACAAAGCGCAACTGCCCGAAAAGCATTCACTTTTTTCCTGGCTATCAAAATGGGAGACGGTAACA
>JACNIV010000189.1 GCA_014382915.1 Candidatus Cloacimonadota bacterium
ATGAGATTGAGATAAACGGAAACTGGTATTATGCACCTTTATTCGATATCGAAGGAAATCCACGTCCCGATCCTGTAGGTTCGAGTCCAGATATCGGGGCCTATGAAAATCCATTGGGAGAACCACAGGTTGGCATCACCCAAAACCAATTACCCAGCACCGATTACCAATTAACCAACTATCCCAACCCCTTCAATCCAACCACAACAATAAATTATTCCCTAAAAGAGAATTCAAAGGTCTCACTCAGTATCTACAACATCAAAGGTCAGAAAATCAAAACTTTAGCTCACGATGAATTTACAAAAGGTTCACATTCCATTATTTGGAATGGCAGAGATTCTAATGATAAACGAGTAGATTCAGGGATTTATTTCTATAAATTAAAAGCAGGTGATTACCAGAAAGTTAGGAAGATGGTATTGTTGAAATAAAGGGAACCCGTCTAGCTTCCTTTTTCCTTCAAAAATCCCGTTCAGTTGATAATAAACATATCTATTTTGCGTGAACTTATCGAAAGAGTATAAAACTACAGCTGACAAAATCATCCTTCAAATTGAAACCTATTGCCACAAAATGTTTGACAATAATTATCTTATTCTGTTAATTTAAATCACCAAATCTTTTCAAAGGAGTTTGTAATGCGGAAATATTTTATGTTTATTATTGTAGTGCTATTTATTATTGGATGCAATTCAAAAAAATCAAAAGCTGAAATCGAATTTCAGGAATCAATTAAAAGCGAAGAAAAAGCTGATTCTCCTGCAGTGATAGACCAGGAACCGGACGTAGAAATAATTACAGAACAAGTTTCTGAACAAACAGAAGAGAAAGCAGAAAAAGTATCTCCGGAAGATGAAGCAATTTTGTGGAAGTCATATCGCTCTGCAAAGGATCTCGTCAAACAAGCTCAATCGGAGAAAGACTACTGGGAGCAGACCAAGTATCTACTGGAAGCTGCCGTTTATGCCAAAGCATTGAAGCGATACGATATCGAAGCCTGGCAATATAATAATGCCGGTTATGTATTGATCGAAGAATTCAAAGAGAAAACAGATTACTCGGTTATGATGAATAAGTTAAACAGTTTAGAATTAAAGAGTGAGATTGAAGAATATCGTAAAGAAGCCCTGATGCAATTGAGCAAAGAAAAAGGATTGCTTTCCAAAGCAGATAGCTATCTGGTAAAGGCAAAAGAAATCGACGATAAACTGGAAGGATCTTCGCGAACCACAACCATAGCCAGCAATATTTCATTTGTGAATGAAGTATTGAGCTTTCTGGAAGCAGGAAATACAAAATAGAAAAGTTGTAACATATAAAATATAATTAATTATTATTTTAATAAAATAGTTGACATAATTTTTTAATTTTAATAAAAAAGATTTGATTTTTGCTAAATGAATTGTACAGAAAACTGGCATCATCGGAAAATTGATAAGAATTTCGAAACCTGGATTTGAAAAACTAAACTGAAACAGCTCGAGATACTCATAACTATTACTAGAATAATTTTTTTAGGAGGTAGCTATGAAATTAAAACTCGTTATTTTGCTTTTTATGCTTTTCCATTTTACATTCTTAATTTCCGACACCATCATCGATTCCGTTTACTCCGATCCTCTGCTGGATGGGTATATATACTTTAGCCAAAATGCTCAGGCTTTTTCAGTTAATAACTGGATGTACGATATGGGCGCTGGAGATACTCATGGACCAATACCGTTTCCGGATCCGAATTCTTATTTTCGTTCATTTTTCGATTTTTATCTTCCAGATATTCCTGAGGGATATCATATAGATAGTGTTTATGTTCGCTTATATCAGTTTATGTCCGGCGGATACAACGCTTCCAGCGGCACCTATACAGATTTTCCGGTTTGGGATGTAGCAGGGGGAGATACAATAAGATGCATCATGAGCTACATTAATTACGGAAATGAACTGGATATAGGAGATTGGGAAAAAGGAGATGTGGGAAACCCATATACTTATCAGAACAATATAGGAACAATAACAGAAAGCGGAATAAATGGTTACCGCTATCTCGATGTTACAGCCGGCGTTATCCAGGATTATGAGCTGAATAGAAATAAAACTCAATACCGTATTGCTTTCCAGATCGATACGGACTGGGATAATGAAAGCGACCTGGTGGCGTTTGTAACTTCTAGTGGACATCAATATGATGAATTAAAACCAACATTATACCTAACTTTTTCAGATGAAATCAATTCAATAGGTAATGAGGAGATACCAATTGAACAAACACTTAATATCGAAATCTATCCCAATCCATCAATTATATCGCAAGGCAGACAAACAGCGATAAGTTATGAAATATCGCAAAATACGGATGTTCTTTTGCAAATATTTAATATAAAAGGACAATTGATCGAAACCATCGTAAATAAAAAAATAAATGCAGGAAAATATACTGCATTCTGGAATGTGTCAAACCACAGTTCCGGGATTTATTTTTTAAGGATAACAAGCGGAATCCAAACAGCAACAGGCAAATGCCTGCTGTTGAAATAGGAAGACACGATGAAAATAAAAGCATTCATTATTTTTATATTTTTCATTCTCCATTTTACATTATTAATTTCTGACACCATCATCGACTCGGTTTATGCAAATGCTTCATTAACTGGTTCAATTAATTTTAGCCAAGAAATTCAATCTTACTTTATATATTTTTGGGGTATTTTTATGGGAGATATTGGAGATAATGGAATGTATCCCCCATCTGACAATAATTCCTATGGACAAGGATATATATCATTTTCTTTACCTATTATCCCAGATAACTGTGAAATTGATAGTGCTTATATACGACTTTATCAATATGAAGGAAATGGAAATACTGGATATGGTGCAACGAATCCACAAAATTTTCCTGTGTGGGATGTCGTAGGCGGTGATACGATAAAATGCATTGTAAGCCATATTGATTATGGCAACGAACTGGATGTGGGAGATTGGGAAAAAGGTGATACAGGCAATCCTTATACATATCAGCATAATATCGGAGTAATGACTGAAAGTGGAGAAGATGGTTACCGCTATCTCGATGTTAATTCCAATGTTATCCAAGATTATGAATTGAACAGAGATAAAACCCAATACCGTATTAACTTTGATGGTATAGATACTGATTGGGATGGGTTGTATGATAATATTGAATTTAAACGTCCTGGATATCCTTTGGAAGAGCATCGACCTAAATTATTCATCATTTACAAAGAAATTGTTAATATCGAAGAAGAAATTATAGATGATGTTGTTTTTTGTATTACAAATAACCCCAATCCATTCAATCCTGAAACTACAATATCATTTTCCATACCGGAAGACAGCAAAGTAAATCTTTCGATATATAACATCAAGGGTCAGAAAGTAAAAACACTAATTAAGGATCAATTGGAAAAGGGATTTCATGAAATTATCTGGAATAGTAAAAACAACAATGGCAAATTAGTAGCATCAGGTGTATATTTCTACAAATTGAAAGTAGGTGATTACCAGAAAGTTAAGAAGATGGTATTGTTGAAGTGAAAACTATAAACTATGATATCAATGTTCCAAGATGGTGAATAAACTTTTACTAATTCTTATAGTTTCCTCAATTTCTTCCCGATATTGGATGAACAAAGTTCTTATAATGTCCACTTG
>JACNIV010000190.1 GCA_014382915.1 Candidatus Cloacimonadota bacterium
AACCGGGGAATTTTCAAGTTGCTGTCAGGAAGAAAGCACGATATGTGAGCCTGGAAGCCTGTCTTGGTTGCGGAGCGTGTTACCCGGTCTGTCCGGTTGTTCTCAAGAATGAATGGGAAGAAAACCTGATGGACAAAAAGGCAATTTATGTCCCCTGTTCCGGTTCACTTCCCAATGTTCCTGCGATCGATGCTTCTGAGTGTCTTCACCTTAATGGAAAAGATAAAAGCTGTAACAAATGCGTGGAAGCCTGTATGTTCGGTGCGATAGATTTTTCCCAGAAAGATGAGGCACTTAAACTCAATGTTACCGGAATAATTGTTGCCACAGGTTTTGAACTGTTCAATGGGCAGGAATTAGAAAATTTTGGTTACGGGAAATATCCGGGAGTTTATACTGCGTTTGAATTTGAACGATTATTTGCCTCAAATGGTCCCACAGAAGGAAAGCTATTTCTTCGTGATTCGGAAAAAACTCCGGACTCGGTGGCTATCATTCATTGCGTTGGTAGAGATGAAGTAGGTTATTGCTCTAATATTTGCTGTATGTCTTCTTCCAAACACGCCCGTTTTATTAAACATAATTTGCACGATGCAAAAATCTATAATATTTATTCTGATATTTGCCTGCCGGATAAATCATATCAAAAATTCTTTGATGAAACAAAATCACACGATTCTGAATTTATTTTCCAATCTGATAGAAAAAAGATGAACATTACAAAAAAGGATGGGAAATTAGAAGTTTCCTATTTTAATGGAAAAGAAACGAAAGAATCGATCCTGGTTGATATGGTTATTCTGGCTAATGCTATCAGACCTTCCGATACGATCGAAGAACTGACAAAAGCATTAGAAATAAAACGCGACTCTTTTGGATTCATAGAAACCGAACCTTCAAAGCTTGGTTCTGTGGAAACTTCCAGACCTGGAATTTTTGTAGCAGGATGCGCTGAAGGTCCCAAAGATATCCAAGGTTCAGTAATACAATCGGAAGCTGCAGTAGCAGGAATTTTATCAATGCTTGTTCAGTAAGCCGAAGGAAAAAAGATGAGTGAAAAAATAGGAATTTATGTTTGTGAATGTGGTCCGAACATTGCTTCAAAAGTGGACATTGAAAAAATAATGGATGAAATTTCCAAACTTGAGGATTTCAAAGATAAGGAGCTTGTAGTAAAAAAGCACAAACTTCTTTGTTCCAATGAAGGGAAAGAATTTTTAGAAAAAGAGATCAATGAGAACAAATTAACTCACCTTGTTTGTGCTGCCTGTTCACCGCGAGATCACGACACCACTTTCATTAATGTATGCAAGAAAACGCAGTTGAATCCGTATTTATATAGAATTGTGAATATCCGCGAACATTGTGCCTGGATAATTCCCGATAAAGATGAAGCGACCCGGAAAGCCATTCAATATATTCACGCAGGAATGAACCGGGTTTTATACCAGGATTCGCTTTTTGAAAAGGAATTGGACAGCAATCCGGATGTTCTGATTATCGGTGCAGGAATTGCCGGAATGGAAGCAGCATTGAATCTTGCCGGTGAAAAAAGAAAAGTTTTCCTGATAGAAAAGGAAGAAAATATTGGTGGGAAAGCGGCATTTCTGCCTGAACAGAATATAGTTCGACAAAAGATCTCTGATATTCAAAAAAATAAAAATATAAAAGTTTTTATGAAAACAATTCTGGATAAACTCATCGGTTTTATGGGGAATTTTGAGATTGTTTTGAAAAGTACCGAAAAGCCGGATGAAACAACGGAATTATTAGCTGGAGCAGTTGTAGTTGCAACCGGATACGATTTTTTCGATTCAAAAAAACTTCCTGCATTTAAATTTGAAGATAAAGATGATGTTATCAATTCTCTGGATGCTGAAAGAATATTTTCAGAAAATAAAAAAATAACTCTCAAAAATGGAAAAGAACCAAAATCCGTTACTATGGTTCATTGTGTTGGCAGGAAACAAGTTGGATTTTGCAGTAAGATATGCTGTGATTATTTGCTCAAAATTTCAAATTATCTTAAAGAGCAATCAGCGAATATCAAAGTGACTCATCTCATCAAATATTTGAATCTTCCTTATAAAAACAGTCAGAATTTTTATAATAAGATAAAGGGAAAAGGTGTTGAATTTATTCGTTATTCCGATCTTTTTATGAATGGCATAAAAGTGGAATACACAGATATAAATGGTAAAAAAGGTAAACTCGAAAGTGATCTTGTAATTTTGGCTCCTGCGATGATAGCTTCAAAAGATTCAGGAGAACTTGCAGAATTGCTGAATATCGATCTTCATGAGACAGGATATTTCCAGGAAGTTCATCAGAAGACAAACCCGGTTTCGGCCACAACTGACGGGATCTTTATAATCGGTTCCGCACGAGGACCTGCCAATATTATCGATGCAATGCAACAGGCAAAAGCAGCTACAGGTAAGATCTTCACGCAGTTAATTCCCGGGGAAAAGATCATTCCCGAAGTTATGGTTTCGGAAATCCTGGAAGCTTATTGCACAGGTTGTCAAACCTGTTTGCAGGTTTGTGGATATGATGCGATATATTTTGATGATGAGAGAGGAATATCCGTTGTGAATGAAGCGATTTGTAGAGGTTGTGGAAATTGTGTGGGTAGTTGTCCTTCCGGTTCCATCCGAACCAGGCATTTTACTAATCCCCAACTTTACCAGGAAGTGAAGGAAGCGATTAGATGATTTTCTTTTCGAGTCGTAAGGAATTTGTAACGACGACTCGAGGTTTTAAATAAGTTTTTACTCGACTCGTCGTTCCTTACGAGTCGAAAAAAGACAGAATCTCTCAAAGGAGAATTAATGACGAAAGTTTCTATTAAGGGAACTGAATTAACTTTGGGAAGCATTCGGAAAGAAATGATAAAGTTCTTTAAGGATGCAATGGAATCGAAACTTATCGACGCTGTAATGATGCCGATGCAGGTTCCTTCCAAAGATTCTTATGCCTGGATTTTGATAAAAGATATAAATCATTTGGAAGAGATGAATCCGATAGCTCCGATCATGCCGATCAATGCTGCTAATGCTCTGAAAAGATACACTCGAAAAGGTAAGGGAAAATTTAAGATCGCAGTTCTGATGAGACCTTGCGAAATTCGAGCAACAATCGAACTTACAAAATTAAAACAGATAGAACTGGAAGATGTGATTTTGTTCAGTTATGATTGTGTCGGTGCACTTCCGATGCAGGATTATATTTCTGATCCGGAAAATAATGAGAAAAAATTCGATAAAATTCTCGGAGAGAATAATTGGAATTCAGAAGATTTGAAACCTGTCTGCAACATCTGTGATAAATTTTCACTTTCTGCCAGTGATGTACATTTTGGTTTGAAAGATAATGATATAATAATTTTTTCCAATAGCGAAAAAGGTGAAAAACTTCTTTCTGAAAATAAAATCGAAGATAAAAAAGATGATAAAATCTGGGCTGAAAAAAATAATAAAATAAAAATAGAAAAAGTAAAAAACAGGCAAAAATCATTCAAAGAAATAAAAACAATGACAGATGGTTTCACGAATCTGCAGGATACTTTTGCACACTGCATCGGATGTCATAATTGCGGAACTGTTTGTCCGATCTGTTATTGCCGTCAGTGCTATTTTGATTCATCCGTTTCAAAACCAAATTCC
>JACNIV010000191.1 GCA_014382915.1 Candidatus Cloacimonadota bacterium
TTTCGTGCTCATTCAATTTTATCCACCAGATGATTTTCTTGGAATGTTTATTGCATATTATAAAGTGTTAATAAAAATATGGAGGATAAAATGAAGAAAAAGCATTTGGTATTTTTGATCATGTTCTTACTTATAATCACAACAGGTTTATTTGCCGATCCACCGGCAACGTATGACCTTCGTGATGTTAATGGAGAAAATTTTGTTACGTCTGTGAAATCACAACAAGGTGGAACCTGTTGGACATTCGGAGCTATGTCGGCTATGGAAGGCAACCTGATGATAACCGGAGCCTGGACTGCTGCCGGTGAGGTGGGAGAACCCGACCTGGCTGAATATCACTTGGATTGGTGGAACGGGTTCAACCAGTTCAACAATGATGATATCGATCCGCCCACGGGTAATGGTCTGGAAGTTCACATGGGAGGTGATTATCGTGTAACTTCGGCGTATCTTTCCCGCGGGGAAGGTGCTGTCCGCGATATTGACGGGCAATCTTATAGTACACCGCCACTCAGATGGGACCCGAGTTATCACTATTATTATCCCCGTGATATTGAATGGTATATTGCCGGAGCAAACCTGGAAAACATCGATCTTATAAAGTACATGATAATGGACTATGGTGTGATGGGGACCTGCATGTGTTATGATGGTGCATTTATTTCAAATTATATTCATTATCAACCACCCACCAGCCCATTAGACCCCAATCATGCTGTTTCTATCATCGGTTGGGATGATAGTAAGATAACGCAAGCTCCCTTAGACGGAGCATGGCTTGTTAAAAATAGTTGGGGAGCTGGTTGGGGCAATAATGGATATTTCTGGATTTCCTATTATGATAAACATGCCTGCCAGAATCCGGAGATGGGTGCAATTTCCTTCCAGAATGTAGAACCACAGCAGTATGACAATATCTATTATCACGATTATCACGGCTGGAGAGATACAAAAACAGATTGCGTGGAAGCATTCAATGCCTTTATTGCTGATGGCGCTCAAACTCTGAATGCTGTCAGCTTCTTTACGGCAGCAGATAATGTGGATTACATAGTAAAGATATATGATGATTTTGATGGAACAGATCTGCAAAATGAACTGGCAACACAGATTGGTAATTTTGAATATACAGGTCTCCATACTGTAGATTTTGATTCTCCCATTTCTCTTTCGGTTGATGAAGACTTCTATGTGTATCTTTCTCTTTCCGATGGAGGGCATCCTTACGATAGAACTTCCGAAGTACCGGTTTTACTGGGAGCTCAGTACAGAACGGTCGTATTATCTTCTGCCAGTCCCGAAGAAAGCTATTACAAAAGCGGAACAGACTGGCTTGATTTCTACGATTATAATGATCCTTCCGGTTATCAGAACACAGGTAATTTCTGTGTAAAAGCACTTTCCACAGACGGTTCAGCAGGAATTAATCCACCTCAAAACCTGCAAGCCGAAGTTATCGAAATAAACAGTGTATATCTTACCTGGAGTCCGGGAGACAGGGAACTTTTGAGTTATAAAGTTTATCGTGATGGTGAACTTATCGCTGAAGTTAGTAATACTCCTATCCCTACTACTTATTATGTTGATGAGGCTCTCGATGCCGGAGAATATTCATATTATGTGATAGCAGTTTATGATGAAGGAGAATCAGATCCTTCCGATACAGTGAGTGCAGAGATCGTCCTTCCAATTCCGCAGAACCCGGTTGCAGTTTTCAACTATCCGATGGTATTTGTAACCTGGGATCCTATCTTAGGCGACAGAGACTTTGTTAGCTTCAGTGTATATAGGAATGGCGTGGAAATTGCAACAGGTATTACAGGCACAAACTATCCTGATCCTGATCTTCCCAGCGGAACTTACATCTATAATATTACAGCAGTATATGATGGCGGGTGGGAATCTGATCCTTCAGTTGATGCTGAAGTTGAAGTTGTTGGTTCTGGTAACATTCCAGTTCCTGTACAAACAGAATTAATAGGTAACTTTCCAAATCCATTCAATCCCGAAACAACGATCAGCTTTAGCCTGAAAGAAACAGCCAATGTGGGCATAACTATTTTCAATCTGAAAGGCGAAAAGATCAGAACTCTTATTGATGGAGAAAAAAATGCTGGATCTTATAATGTCATTTGGAAGGGAATAGATAAAAACGGTAATATCGTTCCCAGCGGTATTTATTTCTATAGACTTAAGTCACAGAGCTATTCCCGAATTCAAAAAATGATACTCTTAAAATAAATTAACACTAACCTCCTTGAAAGCCACTCTTTGCGGAGTGGCTTTTTTATATTAAACTCATTTTCACGGACTAAATAAATTCCTTGCAAAAAATTGATTGGTTTTCAGTGTAAGAATTGATCAAAAAATAAGAAAAGGAATTAAATCATGCACAACTACATCACACCATTAGTTAAATTATTCGGGCAGAATGCCAATGCTGCAAATGCCAAGCCAATGGCAAAATACATGAAGAACCTGTTTCCCTACCTGGGTATTAAAACTCCCCCAAGAAGAGAACTTCTAAAACAGTTTTTTAAAGAAAATGGAAAACCGGAGATCACAGAATTAAAGCAGATCAGCCGGGAACTGTGGGAACTGCCGGAAAGAGAATTCCAGTATTGTGCTGTGAGTATGCTACAATTGTATAAAAATAAAGTCGATGCAAGTTTCATCGAACTATATGAGCAGTTTATCATCACCAAATCCTGGTGGGATACTGTGGATGCTGTTGCTGCTAATCTGATAGGAAGTTTATTTAAAAAATATCCTGAAATGATAAAACCACACACCGAAAAATGGCAGGCATCGGGTAATATGTGGCTGCAGAGAACAGCCCTGCTTTTCCAGCTTAACTACAAAGCAGAAACAAATGTAAAATTGATGTTCGACCTTATCCGCTGTAATCTCGGTTCAAAAGAGTTTTTTATTAATAAAGCTATCGGCTGGATTTTACGGCAATATTCCAAAACCGATGCCCGGGCAGTAATAGATTTCGTAGAAAAAACCGACCTGGCATCACTCAGTAAACGTGAAGCATTAAAATGGCTGAATAACCATTCTACTACGTAAAAAACTCTCTCTGTAAAACCGACTGTACAATTCTATTGCCGGGTCCATCTCCCCGGGCAACAGTAACGGAAACCTTACCTTCGAGAGCTTGCGAGATCTCTGCTACATCCTGGTGTGTAAATCCCGGACAAAGCAGAACAGCTTCGATTTTTTCTTTCTCATAAAATTCTTTGCATACTTTTACCGCTTCATCCTGAGATTTCACAATCACCGTGAAAAGTCTGTACTTCCCCGTATCGATAAGACTTCTGTGTTTTAAATAATCTGCATCCGGGGCATGCGCCATAAATAGTGCTTTAAAAGCCATAATCATCCTTCGTTATCTTTTTTATTTCAGCAGCAAACACTTCTTCACTGCTTTGGTTTTACCATTAACATTCAATTCATAGAAATAAATTCCTGAACCAACTGGTTTCCCTGAATCATCGTCTCCTTGCCAAATAATGGAATGCTGACCCGCTGAAAGTTGACTGCAGACACGTTTGTTGAACTAAGCTGCTTATCGCAGCAGAAATAAATTCCAGAAATCTCACTACATTTATAACCTTCCAGAAAAAATTGGAGGTTATCATGTTACAA
>JACNIV010000192.1 GCA_014382915.1 Candidatus Cloacimonadota bacterium
GTTCTTTATCGAAGAGAAAAACCTATCGAATTTAACTAAAAGGATCGATCTGAAAGGAGCAATAACAGAGGTTATTCGTAGAATATCGGAAAATGGTTTTTCATTGGCAGAATCGAAAGATGATTATGAAGATATCGAGATCACACGCCGTGACCTGAAGATGAAACTGGAGTTGATGAAATGAAGCCAACGATCATTCGAGCCAGTGCCGGAACTGGAAAGACCTACCGGCTTTCATTGGAATTCATTAACCTGCTGCTTTCAAAAAGGGTTGACTTCAAGGAAATTCTGGTTATCACTTTCACCAAGAAAGCCACTGCAGAGATCAGGGAACGAATTTTCGAACACCTGCATAACATCGTTTATAAAACCGACAAAGCGCAGGAGATATTAAAAGGTTTAAAGGTAATCAATCCTGAATCAAAATTCGATGCAGAAGATATTGAATTTCTGAAAAACACCTATCAGAAGATGCTCACCAATAAATCGGAAGTGAACATCAGCACGATAGATTCTTTCATCAATGCAGTTTTCAGCGGAGTTATTGCACCTTTTCATAACATCGTTAATTATCAAATCGATAATAATATAAATGAAGAATACCTCCCCGAAATTTATCAGCACATCCTGAAAGATAGTAATCTAAAAATATATGAAGATATTTTCCTGCAGGCAAAACGCAGAAACCTGGAACAATTTAACAATTTTATAAAAGATGTGATCAATTATCGCTGGCTGTTCGAGTTTATCGATCTATCAGAATTTTCCGAAACCGATATTGAAAAAGAGAAAGAAAAATGTTTCCTTGCTTACAAAAAGAAGTTGAGTGAATTCCTGCAACTTCTCACTACCGAGATCAAAATTTATCTCGGGAAAAAAGATGAAAAAATAACCTGGGATAAACTGATCCAGAAAAATTATTATGAATTATTGGAAGAACAAAAGGGTCACAATTTGCTCGAAGCGGATGACCTGTATGATCAGTTTTACAACTGGTTGACTGAAACTGCTTTCATTGAAGAGAACTATTCACTTCTTCTGGACGATAAAAATTTATGGATGGGTAACAGGATCAGAAATCCGGAATTGAAATCAATTTTCCAGGCAACACAGCATAAATTAGCTGAATATTTATTTTATAAAAAAGCGATAAATGAGCAATTTAATATTATTTCCCTGGCTGTAGAAATTCTAAAAATTTATGATAAGATAAAGTTCAGAGACAAGATATTTACTCATTCCGATATCAGTTACTACACTTTTCGATATCTGTATGACCCCGAGCTTTCTATCATAGATAATAACAACATTTTGAATATTTTTTATGAACAGCTCTCATATAATGTCCGCTTTATTCTGATCGATGAATTCCAGGATACCAGCATTCTACAGTGGAAAATCTTCCAGCCACTCATCAACGAAACCTTAAGCGGCGAGGGGCAAAAACCATACGGTGATTTGATAGTTGTGGGAGATGAAAAACAGGCGATCTACGGCTGGCGTGGTGGTGAACGCAGGTTGCTTGCAGATTTTCATGAATTTCTGAACTTTGATGTTCAAACAGATTCTCTGAAAACTTCCTACCGCAGCAAACCGATATTGATGAACTGGATCAACAGGTTGTTCGGTTCCGAATTTCTTACTTTTAATAATGATTGGAATTATTCAAATATCGATAGTTTCAAAAAACAAGATGGTTTCGTTCAAGTTCATTTCCGCAATCGTGAAAAGATCGAGGGAATTCAAGAAGAAAAGCTGGATCAGATTCACATCTATCATGAATTTGTAAATGAAACTCTGTTGCCGCTGATAAAGGAAGGAAAGATCACGCTGCACGATACTGCCATCCTGATGAGGAAAAATAAAGAACTGGAAGAAATGGCAACCGTGCTGGATGAAGCAGGGATCAGCTACACATTGGAATCTTCCGGTTCCCTTTTCGATCACCGGGCAATAAAGCCGATACTTCTTATTTTGAAATTTATAGTTTATGAAGACCCTATCGAATTGATCAAGTTCCTGCGCTCGGATATTGTATTAATACATCCTAATGAACTAAAACAAATCCTGAGTGCATATAAAAATGCAGCTAATCTTGATGAATTCTTCCAGCAAACTCCAGATGATCATTATTTGAATATTCTTCAAAAGATCAGTATTAAAAGGAATTCAATTGTGAATATCGTCAAAACGATTGTTGAAGAATTCAATATTACAAAATTATTTTCAGCCGAAATAGAATTAAAAAATATTCATAGATTTCTGGGAATTGCAATCGAGTTTGAAAACACCAATCATGAGCATACCATCGATCTTCCCGGATTTTTATTGTATTGCCGTGCACTTGCAGAAAAGGATGAATATTCACAGCTCGGTCAAACTTATTCCGATGCAATAAAATTGCTCACTATCCATAAATCCAAAGGACTGCAATTCGAAACTGTTTTCACACTTTTTGATGTAACTTCCACTCTGGGTAGGAATTATCCCGGTTTGAAATTATATTACAATTTTGCAGATAACTTTCGCGATCTCCAGGATTTTGCATTAACTTATAACTTCGATAAAATTCTCAAGAAATCCAATAAAAGGGAACTGGTTGAGATAGTTGAGAAAAGAGATGCCGGTGAAGAATTGAACAATATTTACGTAGCTTTAACCAGGGCAAAAAATAATCTCTTCATCTATCTTCATTACAAAAAACAAGGAGACCTCGAGAAATTTATCGGGGAGATCAAGGATGATAGCTCTGTTCTGAAAAATATTACAAAAACAATTTTTAACGAGTTTTCCGAAGATATGAAATCCATCTCTGTCATTCATCAAATAATTGAATATGGAAAAATAACTAAATATGTTTCCGAAGAAGAAATTCAGAAATCAGCTACTCTGCCGTTTGCAGGAAAATTCATGGAACTTTTCGACTGGGAAGATATTTCCGAGAGAGAACAGGAGAATATTCATCAAATCAAAAAAGAATTTTTAGAGAACAAAAGCATTCTTACCGGGAATATTGTTCATTTTTATTTATCTAATATCGATTATGATAATGATCAAAACAGGGAAGTTGCTTGTTACAGAACAATTGCAAAATATGGAAGTTTAATGCATCTTGATAAGGTCCAGGTAATTCTTGAAAAAACGAACAACTTCATCAAAGAAAATATTGAGCTTTTCAGTAAAGAAAATTGGGACAGGGTTTTTAATGAATATTCCGTATTCAATGCAAAGGGAAAGGAATTTCGTATCGACCGGATGATGGTGAATTCCAGAAAAAAAGAGATACTGATAATAGATTACAAAACCGGTGCACACTATGAAGAGGAGCAGCTTGACAAATACAAAGAGATAATTGAAAAGTTGCCGATAGTAATAAATAAGAATTATAGTGTGAAAACAAAATTTGTGGAAGTAAGAATTTAGCCGCAGATGAGCGCGGATGGGAGTAAGAATCCTTAATGTCTCCTTCCGTAGCTTCTGCTGCGGAAGGAAATATCTTAAGAAGCTTCTGCTTCTTCGTAAAGTAAATACTTTTATTCTCGTTACGATCAGGCAACTGCCTGACCAGCTTTGACGGATGCACTTCGTAACGTAAATGGATGCGAAGTTAAACGTCGCTTTCAATTATGTTCACAAGTCCAACTTGTGAA
>JACNIV010000193.1 GCA_014382915.1 Candidatus Cloacimonadota bacterium
CTTGTAGTATTTTTTCCAGGTTCTCCGGCAAAATCATAATTAACGATATCGTATTTCCCGGAGCGGATCTCAGTTCTCACTATTTCCCGAAAATCCTGTAAAGCATCTGTTTTACTAATATCTCCGCTTTCCTGGTTCATGCTGTCGGAAATATCATTCAGCATTATTACTTTTGGTCGGTTAATAGTATGTTTTATAAAAAAGAGAACAGGATTTAAAAGCAGGATCAAAATAACAATTATTGCAACCGACCTGAGTACGATCAGCAGTTTTTTTCTCCAGCCGTAAAGCTGTGGAACACTATTTCTATAAAAATAAAATATTAAAAGTACTGCTAAAGCTATCAATAAAAATATCATTGTTTACCAATACTCCAACGGCGGAATTTCTGTGAATAAAAATTTGGATTTTTTAATTTTGTTATTGATTATTATGGGTAGTTTATCCAGTTTCAATTCGAGCTTTAGTGATTTAAGCATTTGTGAATTAAAGCCTTTGAACAATGAAATATCCGAACTTGAAATTATAAGTGTTCGGGGTTTATAATTCTCTATAATATTCTTTTTTAAAATCTCAGCACGAACCAGTTCGCCAAATGATCGATGGTAAGGACCGGAAACTATATCTTCTTCTTGTATATCGGAATGAAGACCGATCTTGATCACCCGAATCCCTTTTTGTTCAAACTCACGCAGCATACCTGATACAATTTCAACGGCTTCATTCAACTTGAGTGGAGTGTATTTTCCCGACAGAAACCAATTTTCTAACTTTGTTCTTTTTAGAATGATTGTGGGATAGATCCTTACAAAGTGGGGGAAGATTTTTTTTGTAAGATTAATCGAGTTTTCCAATGATCGCCGGCAAAACCCGGGAAGACCGGGCATCAATTGAATTCCCAATTGAAACTTATGCTCTTTTACCAATTTGCAGGCATTTATTGCAGTTTCGGAATTATATCCTCTTAATGATTTTTTTAGTACTTCATCATTAAAACTTTGAATACCAAGTTCAATAGTTCGAACATTGTTCTCTTTACAAAAAATCAGCACCTTCGGGTCGATTGAATCTGGTCTGGTGGAAATTCTAATACCGGAGATGTGGTTCCTGAATTTATTGGCAATATCAAGATATTTTTGTTGAGATGGTTTTGTCAGGCTGGTGAAAGTTCCTCCGAAGAAAGCGATCTCTTTTTCTTCAGATATGTTTTTTCTACAAAAAGCTGTAATCTCTGTTTCTATCTTTTCTATTTCTGGAAGCTTGCTGCGGGTAATGGAATGCTGGTTACAGTAAATACATTGGTAAGGACATCCCTGGTGAGGAATAAAAACAGGAAAGATCTTCATAGGCATTTGATCTGAAAATTTTGATCATAAATTTTGTTGATTGCAAGCTTCTCTGGCGGCATTTTGTTGTGCTTCTTTTTTGCTTCCACCTTTTCCACGTCCGTAGACTTTGTTGTTTATTAGCACTTCGATAGTAAATATTTTTTCGTGTTCGGGACCCGTTTCGCTGATTATTTTGTAATCCGGTATATTATGAAATTCTGCCTGAGTGTATTCCTGGAGTTTGCTTTTATAATCGATAAGTTCATCGCTTTTAACGTATCTATCTACATCTTTCAGAATAAACATCTTTATGAATTTCCGCACTTCTTCCAGGTTGCCATCCAGGTAGATTGCACTGATAATTGCTTCCATGCTATCTGCCAGGATAGAATCGAGACCACCACTATTGGCAGCTTCAGAACTGGTAAGAATGAATTCATGCAAATCTAACTGTTTGGCTTTTAAAGCTAACATTTTTTTTGAAACTATCTTTGATTTGAGTTTGGAAAGTTCACCTTCGCTGTAATTGGGATACTTCAGGAAAAGTTCTTCCGAAATTATTAATCCTAAAATGGCATCTCCCAGGAATTCCATTCTCTCAAAAGGGGAATATCCTTTATTGCCGGTGAGTAGTGATGTATGAGAAAGAGCTGCTGTTAACAACGGGAGATTTTGAAAATAATAACCGATCTTTTCCTGCAGGATCTTAAATTTAGGATTTTTTTCTTTTCTAACAGAAAACTGATTTACTAAGTTATATATGATTTTTTTCAAAACAAAAAAAGACGGGGTTGGTATGCCCCACTTAATTTAATTAACAAATTTCTTGAAAATTAATACACCATTGTGCCCACCAAAACCAAGAGAATTACTTAAAGCATAATTCACTTTATATTCAATGGCTTTGTTGGGAACATAATCAAGATCACATTGCGGGTCAGGATGTTCTTGATTTGTGGTAGGATGGATCTTGCCAGTTTCGATACTTTTACAACAAGCTAACGCTTCAACTGCTGCAGCTGCTCCCAAAGTGTGTCCCACCATCGATTTAGTAGAACTAATCTTTAACTTGTATGCGTGATCACCGAAAATGGTTTTAATTGCAGCTGTTTCGTTGGGATCATTCAGTGGAGTAGAAGTACCGTGTGCATTAATATAATCAATTTGATCGGGATTGATACCTGCATCTTCGATAGCCATTTTCATTGCTCGTGCACCACCTTCTCCGTTTTCTGCGGGAGCAGTAATATGAAAAGCATCACACGTTGCGCCATAGCCAGTAATTTCAGCATAGATCTTTGCACCACGTTTCAGAGCATGCTCCATTTCTTCAAAAACAAGAACGCCGGCCCCTTCTGCCATAATAAATCCATCTCTTTCCTTATCGAATGGACGACAGGCTTTCTGCGGTTCATCATTTCTGGTACTGAGAGCTCTCATAGCGCAAAAACCAGCCACAGAAAGGGCTGTTACAGAAGCTTCCGAACCTCCGGTAAGCATAATGTTGGCATCTCCATATTGAATTGTTCGATAGGCAGTACCCATTGCGTGATTTGCAGAAGCACAAGCTGAAGATATGTTAAAGTTCAAACCTCTGAAATTATATTCAATGGCAACTTCAGCGGAGGCGATATTAGCAATCATTTTTGGAATGAAAAAAGGACTGATCCTTTTAGGTCCTTTAAGTGTCATTTTACTTGCTTCCATTTCAAAAGTTTCCATTCCACCAATTCCTGTAGCGATGATAACACCCGCACGATCGTGATCGAATTCAGCATTAATCAAACCTGAATCTTCCATTGCCTGTTTAGCAGCTATAAGTGCAAATTGTGAATATTTATCTATTTTTTTAAGTCTTTTATAATCGAAATATTGTGTCATATCAAGATTCTTAACTTCTCCTGCTATCTGGCTGGAAAATTCGTCTGTAACTTCAAAGTTCTTTATAAGTTCTATTCCCGATTTTCCTGCCAGCAGATTTTCCCAGGTTTCATTAACGCTGTGCCCAATGGCGTTCAATGTGCCCATACCTGTAATTACAACTCTTCTTTTATTCATGAAAACCTCTTCATTAAGTTAATTTGATATAATTATGGTGGGGTCAAAAAAATCCCCCACCATAATTGATATTATTACCCAAGCTTTTGTTTAAGATATTCGATAGCTTTGCCAACTGTAGTCAGCTTTTCTGCTTCTTCGTCAGCAATGTCGATATCGAATTCTTCTTCGAATTTCATGATAAGTTCTACAGTATCGAGAGAGTCAGCTCCCAGATCTTCAATGAAGCTGGCTTCTGGAGTAACTTCACTTTCTT
>JACNIV010000194.1 GCA_014382915.1 Candidatus Cloacimonadota bacterium
TATTATTATGTGGAACAGATCGAAGGCAACGAAATATATACAAAGAATATCAAAGGATTAATGAATTTATGAACATCGAAGTTCTTACACTTTTTCCAAAGATATTTGAAAACTTCCTTCAAGAAAGTATGCTCGGAATTGCCATCAGAGAAAAAGCGTTATTGGTGAATCTAACAAACATTCGTGATTTTACTCATGATAAACACCACACAGTGGATGACACTCCTTATGGTGGTGGCGCTGGCATGGTAATGAAACCGGAACCTCTGTATGAAGCAATCTTAAGTGTAAAAAAAAATCGAGATATTCCTGTGATTTATTTTACTCCGCAGGGTAAACTTCTTACCCAGAAGATCGTAACTGAATACAGTAAAATGGAAAACCTGATCTTGCTTTGCGGACATTACAAAGAGATCGATCAGAGAATTCGAGACAAATTCGTTACTGAGGAACTTTCGATTGGCGACTATGTTCTTTCCGGTGGTGAAATACCTGCCATGGCAATGATCGATGCTATTGCCCGGCTCCAGGAAGGAGTACTGGGAGATATCGATTCTGCAATGACCGATTCACATCAAAATGGCATTCTTGGATGTCCTCATTATACCAGACCACCCGAATTCAAAGGTATGAAAGTACCCGAAGTTCTTCTTTCCGGAAATCATAAAAAAATAGATGAATGGCGTCAGCAGAAAGCTTTGGAAATCACCCTTAGAAACCGTCCGGATCTATTGAAAGATGATAAATGAACTTTATACAGGATTGGTGCATCATCCGGTTTATAATAAATTCGGAGAAGTTGTAACAACTTCTATCACCAATCTTGATATTCACGATATATCGAGAAGCTGTTATACCTTCGGCGTTAAGAAATTCTTTGTAATTACTCCCCTACCTACCCAGAAAGAATTGTTGGAAAAAATCCTGAAATTCTGGCAAAGTGATATTGCAAATTGTTATAACAAAGATAGAGTAAATGCTTTATCGATAATTGAATATGCAAAAGATATTGAAACTGCAAAGGAAATGATAAATTCACAGGGAGGAGACTGTCTTACTGTTACAACAACTGCTATGGAATTAAAGAACCAATTGAGCTATGATGAATTTGTAAAATTGGAAAAACCTGTATTACTGTTATTTGGAACGGGAAACGGGTTAACGAGAGATGTTCATGAAAAAGCTGATTTCGTTCTGAAGCCCATCCATGGGAATAGAAATTATAATCATCTCTCAGTACGAAGCGCTGTAGCTATTGTTTTAGACAGGATCACTTCCGAAAAATAAAGGAGGTTCTATGGACATTGTTCATGAAATCGGAAAAGAACAACTGAGGACTGATCTTCCTGAGTTCAGAGTTGGTGACACCATTAAGGTTCATTATAAGATCAAAGAAGGTTCGAAAGAAAGAATTCAGATATTCCAGGGAATTGTTATCCAGAAACATGGAGCACAGATTTCCAAAACCTTTACCGTTCGCAAAGTAAGTGACGGTGTGGGTGTTGAACGAATTTTCCCGCTTCATTCTCCTAATATCCAGAAGATTGAAGTAGTAAGATTTGGACGTGTACGCAGAGCTAAGCTCTTCTATCTTAGAAAAGCAAAAGGTAAAGCGGCTCGTGTTAAAGAAAAAAGAAGATACTAAAAAATAAAAAAGGAGCTCGCTCGAGCTCCTTTTTTTATTGCACTAATTGCAGGGTTATAATAAATACTGTTCCCTTTGGTTCATTATTTTCTACTCGAATCGATCCATTAAAGCTTTCAATTGTTTTTTTTGCAATATAGAGTCCCAGACCGGTGTGTCCTTTTTCACCATATTTAAAACTCTCGTAAAATACCTTATCTTTAATCTTATCTGGTATTCCTTTTCCATTATCTGCCACACGAATAGTGCAAGAATTTTTGTATTTATTTATTGAAATATCGATCACATCTGCTTCTGCATGTATCAGAGCATTGTTAAATAAATTATCGAAAACCGAATCGATAGCATCGTTAGCCAGGACTTTTGCTTTACCGATAATGTTAATTTTCAAAGCAGGATAGCTTAAGGCAATTCTATTTATAATACTGTTCGAATCTCTTACTTTTAATGTTTTATCGGAGTTTAAGAACTCTTCCAATTGTTTCATTCTACGGATTAACAAAGAGCCTTTTTGAATTTGTTTATCTGCTTCTTCAAGCATTTGATTTTCATGATTTTGCTTATAAATATTCAATGCACTTTGAATGACTGCAAAGTTATTTGCTATATCATGCCTTAATATTCTATTTATCAATTTAATATGTTTCTGATGATTGATCAGTTCTTCCTGTGCTTTTTTTCTTTCGGTTATATCCATCATACTTATTAAAATATGACCGAATGACTCTTTACTTGCCGGGATAGATAATTTGAGTAGAACATCAACCCGTTCACCTTGCAGGTTTTGAGTGATCTCTTCAGCTTCGAACGTTCTTTTACCCTCTGCTATGGCGATCAGTTCTTCTTTGAAAGTATGCAATGACTCCGAAACAAATATACGATCGAGCGAAGCGAGCAGTTCTTCCTTGCTGTGTGCTCTATACATTTTGAGTGTCTCATTGTTCACATTCAGGATTTTTATTAATTTAACAGCCTGCTCAACAAATTCCGGGTGCTTTTCCAGATAAGATCGAAAATCCGCCACTCCCTGTGCTTTAACTGCGTCGATAGCCGCTTTCAATTCTGTAAAATCCTCTTCCCAAATAGCAACATTTGCAGTTTCGAAAATCGTACGGTAACGGGTCTCATTATCATGCAAAAATACAGTGGATGATTTTAGCCTTTCTTCAGGTTTTATTTGTTCGATCATTTCTTGTTTCAGCTTGATAGTACGTTCTTTTACCATTCCTTCCAGTTGTTTTTTTAATTCTTCTTCCGCCTTTTTACGCTTAGTAATATCTTTTACAGTTACTTCTAAAAATGGTTTGTGCTTTGATGTAAGCTTGGTAAACAAGACAGTAGCAGGAAATTCTTTATCATTCATTCTTTTATGGGTCCATTCAAAAAAATGCGAACCGGTTTTCATTGCCTTTTCTATCATTTTCCTGGCTTTTTCAGAAGAAAGTTGTCCATCTGGCTGGTATTTTGGAGATAATTCCCAGGGTTTTTTAGAAATTAATTCCTTCTCATCTTTTACATTGAACATCTCAACTGCGGAACGATTACCTGCAGTAAACATACAGGTCGACGCTGTAAGAATCATCATAGCATCTTTGGAAGACTCAAAATGAATACGGTATTTTTTTTCACCCTCTGTGAATTTTTTCTCAACCCTTATGCACTTAGTTTTTTCAAATAACAATTGTTCATTTTCTTCTGTTAATATTGCATTTTGTCTTTGCAATTTCTGGAATTCCTCAAGAATATTTTCTCTGGTAATATCTTTAGCATACATGTGATCTCCTTATAGAAATCGTCCCTGAAGAATACTTTATGAGTTTGTAATACTTATTCAAATCGATCAAATTTAAAACATTTTTTCTCAATTTTGAATTTCTGAACTGATGCTGAAATATTTTTGTGGCTGTTTCAAAACTCAAAAAAACATTGGCTACGTTTTGTACAGCCAAGGAAAGGCATTCCCTGCCACGTCGGCGCCACGAAACAGGCGCTCTC
>JACNIV010000195.1 GCA_014382915.1 Candidatus Cloacimonadota bacterium
GTAAGAGAAAAGTAACCAAAGTGTGCAATATCACCAAAACATCCTGTAATATATGTACAACCAAAATCATCAATTGCTATACCAATACCTACATCCGGATCAATTCCACCTGCTTGAGATGCCCATAACCAGTTTCCACTTGTATCCATTTTTGCTATAAAAATATCATTCACTCCATTGCATATAATAGAATAGGAACCAAAGGTTGCCGTGTATCTAAACAATCCTGTTACATAACTGTTTCCAGCAGTATCTATTGTGATTCCACGTCCTACATCAGTATTTGTACCACCAGCTTGGGTTACCCATTGCCATTCAGGTGCTTGAGCAAAAAGTAAAAATGAAAACAAAATAAATAACAAAATTAATAGTTTCCTTTTCATATTCTTCTCCACATTAAGTTGCTGCTAACGAATTTATCCCCGAACAAAGATACATCTTTCAAATTTCAATCTCTAAATCATAGAATCAATTATATTAACACTTCATAATATTTCCAATGCTGAGTTCCATAAACTTTGAAGAAAATGAGAAATGTGAGAAAGGTGTCAAGAGAAAAAAATTTCAGGTTTCAGGTTCAGGGTTCAGAGGTTGTGGATCAGGATCTCTTTTGCACCAGATCAAATTTAAATTAACAATATTACAGTTAAATGTGTTCTATAAATAAAAAAATAAAAAATCTCGAGTTAGATTTTTTCCTTTCGACTTGAAAGGCACATCGAGTCGAGGAAGAACCTCGAGTCGACATCACTCCGTTCTTCTCAACTCGAAAAGTCTAATCTCCATAAATTCCATAAGTTTCCCAGGCGATGGTTTGCAGGAAGAGTTTTTCAGCTTCGGTAATGTCAGGATCATTCACGTATTCTGCACCAATGGGACTGTCATCCCACAGAAAAGGGTAGAAAGTGCAGCAGGCAAGGTAAGTTCCGTGTACATTGGGATGGTTGCCATCCGGCATAAAAAGAATAAGATCGGGGTTTTGCTGACGGGAAAGCTGCCAAGCTCTGGCTACTGGAATTACAGGTGCATCCAATACCTGCCCGATGTAGTTATAAGCTGCAGCCTGCTGTTCGATCATCTCATCGAACGAACCTTGAAATGGCCAGCTGAAAAAGAAAGCTGTTTGAGCTCCTGCTTCGGTAATTACGGAATCGAGCAAGGTGGCATATTCATAAAAAAGTTCGGGATCATTCACCGGGCGGGAAGTCATTTCTTACAGTATCACAATGTCGTAATCTCCTTCAGTAATTAGCTGCAGGGTGGCGGGGAGGTTGTAATGTTGTTCCAGTGTGAATCCACCACCGGTAATGCTTTCGCAGGTTACAGCCAGTGTGGAATCGATGGAATTTGCCAGGTTCATCGTGTGCAGGTCCACGCCACCATTGTAGTAAGTAATGCTATTGCCAATAAACAGAATGCGATGGGGAAGGGGTATAAGAAAACCACCCCAGTTCACAATGATCTGCAAGTTTCCGGTTAAAGGAACAAAAACAAGTTCGATCTCTACAGTAGTTGTTTCTCCGGCTATAACTTCTCCTGTACCGGTTCCGGTGGCTATCAGGAGGTCTTCTTCATAAACTTCCACGTAGATGTCGTAGATACCGGGTTCAAGATCGTAGAAAGTTCCATAGGCCAGGGTGTCTTCAATTGTGAGGTTCAAGCTGCTGACAAATTGATCTCTTGTAATTGTTACTATCACCTGGGTTACATCAAAGCCGTTCTCGATGGCAGGATGCAGGTTGAGCATTACGGGGAGTTCAGCGGTGGGTTCTGCTTCTGTGCTTAACTGCTGACAGCTGATTGCAACACAGATAAATATTAATAACAAGAATTTAAATAATTTGATAATAGCCTCCTTTTTATTTTTTATTCTGCGAAACAAGATGTACTATTATATTTGTCATTCCCGTGAAAACGGGAATCCAATCATATAGAGGGTTTTAGATTCCGCATCAAGTGCGGAATGACAAACATATTGTTTTCTACAGAATCCATTATTCCTCAATTCCCAAAATATCGAAAATAAAAGAATATGTCAAGGCTACTTCCTTTAAATAATCATATCTACCTGAAGATCCACCGTGACCTGCTACCATATTGGTTTGAAGTAGAAGCAGGTTAGCATCTGTTTTTGTGGCTCTTAGTTTTGCTACCCATTTTGCAGGTTCCCAGTAATTAACCCTGGGATCATGAAATCCTGCCAAAACCAGGATATTGGGATAATCTTTTGCTTCGATATTATCGTATGGGGAATAGGAGAGAATGTAATCAAAAAACTCTTTTTCGTTCGGATTTCCCCATTCTTCATATTCGCTGACCACAGCAGAAAGACTCGGGTCGAGCATTGTATTAATAATATCTACGAATGGTACATCGGCAATTACACCATGAAAAAGATCAGGTCGCATATTTGTTACAACTCCTATCAGAAGTCCACCGGCGCTTCCACCATCAATTATCAGTTTATCTTTATCTGTATATTTTTCCGAGATGAGGGATTCCGCACAGCTGATAAAATCGGTGAATGTATTCTTCTTATTCAGCATTTTTCCCTGATCATACCAGGTCTTTCCAAATTCACCACCACCGCGAACGTGTGCTATTGCATAAATAATTCCTCTATCCAGAAGGCTTAATCTATCAGAAGAAAAATATGGATCAAACCTGTCACCATAAGCACCGTAAGCAGTCAGGTAAAGCGGATTTTCTCCGTTCTTCCGGGAAAGGTCTTTCCTATAAACCAGTGATATCGGGATTTCCGTTCCATCATCTGCTTTTGTAAAAAACCGCTCTGATGCGTATTCTGCAGGTTCATAACCGCCAACCACTTCCTTTTGCTTCATAATTTCTTTCTCGCGGGTTTCCATATTGTAATCGATAATAGAATAAGGTGTAATTAGTGATTCGTAAGTATATCTGAGAATTGGGGAATCAAATTCTATTTCACTCCAGGTATAGAAGGTGTAAATGGGTTCAGGAAAATTAACATAATGAGATTTGCCTGAATCAATTTCCATTATCTTTAATTTTTCCAATCCATTGGAAAGTTCACTTATTACCAGATAATCTTTAAAAACATCAACACTGATGCGGACAGAATCGCGATGGGGGATAACATCTTTCCAATATTTTCGTGATGGATTTTGTATTGTTGCTTCCATAAGTTTGAAATTTTCTGCTTTATCATCTGTAACGATGAAGATTCTATCAGAATGGAAAAGTACATAATAGCTGTGTTCCTGCTTTCGTGGTTCAATAACCTTGAACTCACCAAACGGATCATTAGCATCCAGGAACCAGCACTCGGAAGTGATTTTGCTGGAAGTTCCAATAGTAACATATTCTTTATTCTTAGATTTTGTAACCCAAACCCAGAATCGTTCATCCTTTTCTGTAAAAATAAGTTCGTCCACTTGGGGATTTTCATCCAGCACATGCCGGAATATCTTATAGCTTCTCCCGGTTTTGTCTTCTGTGGAATAGAAAATAGTCTTGTTGTCATTCGCCCAGGTAATATCACTGATGGGGGAAATTGTGTCTTCAAGATATCCACCTGTTTCCAGGTCTTTGATCTTAAGAGTATAAATTTCAGATCCGGTTGTATCGCGTCCGTAAGCAAGATAGCGTTGGTTGGTGCTT
>JACNIV010000196.1 GCA_014382915.1 Candidatus Cloacimonadota bacterium
GAATCTCGCAGGAAATGTCAGGAGACTGGAATATTCCTTCCAGTAACGATTTAATGTAAAATCCGGTTCCTCCTACGACTATAGGAAGAATACCTTTTTTTGATTGCTTAACGATAATATCATGTGCATCATGAGCAAAATCACCAGCACTGTATTCCTCGTCTGGAGTGATAATATCGATGAGATGATATTTTACTTCTTCCTGTTCTTCTTGTGAAGGTTTGGCAGTTCCGATATCAAGAAATTTATACACCTGCCTGGAATCGGAAGAGATCAGTTCTGTTTGGTAATGCCGGGCAAGCTGTAATGCCACATCACTTTTTCCAACTGCTGTAGGACCTTGAATTATTACAACAGAGATCTCTTGTCCTGTTGTCTTATTGCTTATCATATTCTTTTAAATTTTCTCTCAAATTCACTCATTTGCATCTTGATTATAAGGGGCCTACCGTGGGGACAGAAGTAAGGAACTTCGCAAGCAAAGAGGTCATTAATGAGAGCCAGCATTTCTTTCTTTCCCATCTTCTTACCTGCTTTTATGGCAGCTTTACAGGCAACTGATTTGGCGATCCCATCTCGGAAATCTTCAGTTTCGGTTAATTCGTCTTCCAGTTGCTTGATGATCTCGATAAAGATATCTCCACCATCCCAGTCTTCCAATTCAACTGGAATTTCATCGATCACGATTGAATTACCGCTGAAAGTTTTTATCGAAAACCCGATTTTAGTAAATGTTTCCAGATTTTCTGCGATCACTTCGGGAATCGTACTGCTGAGATGTGGAGGCAGGTCGATCACGAGCGGGAAAAGAAGTTTCTGTGTCCGGGCTGGAGCTCCATGAATTCTGTGAAGTATCTTTTCGTAGATAATCCTTTCGTGAGCCGCATGCTGATCGATGATCATCAATCCATCTTCTACCTGTACAAAAATATAACTCTGATGGAGCTGCCAGGGATTTATTACATCTTCTTCCGGGCGCAGAAAAAAGTTCGGTTTCTGTTTCAATACACTAGCTTCGATCTGTTTATCAGAATCTGTCTTCTTCCTGAAAATGTCCGGTTGATATATTTGTTTCAGTTCTTTCTTAACTTCGCTGAATCGTTTTTTATCTGTCTTTTTTGCGAAGATACGGGATTCGACTTTTGTGGTTTTTCCTGTTTGCAATGCTTCCGAAAATTTCGATTTGATCTGCTTGAAACGCTCATCTTCATATTTCAGCAATGCATTATTTATTGCCATCTTTACGAAACTGTGAACCTTTCCGGAATCAACAAATCTTATCTCTAATTTGGCAGGATGAACATTTAAATCCACCTGAGTTGGTTCGACTGAAAGGAACAGGATGAAAGGCGGAATTTTCCCCTGCTGAAAGATACGAAGTTTTTTGATAAAAGGGTCATATGCAGAACGGATACTATGCAAAACTATCTTGTCTCTGATGAATCTTCCATTTACAAAAAGGTAGCGGTAATCGGCAAAACCTGTACTTTCTTCTTCCAGACCGGAAATATAACCCGACAGTTGCATTTCCTGATTTACGATATCGATTCTTATTAGATCTCTTTTCAAGAAATCACTGCCAAATATAGCTTGCATACGAAGTTCTTTATTTTTTACGGAAGGATAATTCAGTTTCTCTTTTGCATCGGCTATAAAGCGAAAATGGATTTCAGGATATAGAATCGCCTGATAGTGCAAATAATTCAAAATATGTTTAAACTCCACCTGGTCCGATTTCAGGAATTTTTTTCGGGCAGGGACATTACTGAATAACTTTCTAACGGTTACGGTTGTACCTTCATTTGCAGATGATTTGGAAAAATCTTTCAACTGACCTGAATCAAACTCCACCTTTGCTGCCAGATCACTTCCTTTCTGTTTAGTGAGCAGCGTAAGCTGGCTTACAGAAGCTATACTGGGCAGAGCTTCTCCCCTGAAACCCAATGAGGAAATATTAAAGATATCCGCTGCTGTTCTTATCTTGCTGGTGGCATGTCTTTCAAAACATTGCATAGAATCATCTTCACTCATCCCTTCGCCGTTATCTGCCACCTGCATTAGTTTTTTACCACCGTTTTCTATAATAACCGTTATCTTAGAAGCCTTGGCATCGATGGAATTTTCAACCAGTTCTTTAATCACGGAAACCGGACGTTCAATTACTTCACCTGCAGCAATGCGGTTTGCCACTTCTTCCGATAGAACCTTTATATTTCCCATTTCATTTTCCACTTCGATTCGAGATTAACTAAATCTTTCATCTGAACGGTGTTCATCCACCCTTTTCACTCTTTTCTTAAGCCAGCCTACTTTTTCATTCTCATTAATATCGAAACAATCAAACTTTGATACAAACGGCTTGATGTCTAAAAGAGGAGTGCCATCGATGATGTCAACATTAGAAATGTGCAGGATGTTATCCTCTACCTTTTCCAGCCGAACTATCGACATTCCGATCTGGTTTGGACGGCGTGGAGCACGTGTGGCAAAAACACCTCTGATCTTATCTTCCATAAATGGCATCACTTCTAATTTGTATCCTTCTGAAAGATGGAAATTGAAAAGCAGGACAATATGAGAAAAGCCATCCAGGTCTTTTAACCCCTCTTTAAATTCTTCAAATATCTCAATATTTCCTTTAATTCCTTTTGCTCCTGCCGGTTGGATAGGTATTCCTACCGGTTCTTTAAAGGGAGAATGAATTATTCCGATGGGTTTGAATGTTATCTCTTTCATGATTTTTTCCCTTCTAATAAATACATAAAATATATAAATGATAACAGCAATTTCAGGTCAAACAATTTATGAATAATTGTTAAAGAATCTGCAACTTTCCTAAATCTCTTTCACCAGAACTTCCATAGAAGATAGGTTTCGGAAAGTTAATTAAAAAAAACCTTCCAGATTTTATAAACCTGGAAGGTTTAATCATCCGCGTTTATCTGCGTAAATCAGCAGCTTATTTATCTTCCGCCATTTTCTTGTATCTATCGTAACGCTCCCTGGCATATATATCGAATGCAGTTCGGAAACCATCTACTCTATCCGGGAATGTTCTTTCCAGCGATGTATAGCGTGTTTCACCTTTCAGGAAATCTACCACAGGAATAGAAGGTTCTTTGGAATCGAGGATGAATGGATTCTTTCCTTCTTTTTTCAGATCGGGATTATATCTGTAAAGCATCCAATAACCAGGACGTCTCTGCTTACGGAAATGTGCTCCTGTTCGATGGGCTCCAGCAGGCGAGCTCTGCTCAGGGCCCGACGGATCAAGGTCTTCGCCTTTTCGGTAGCCTTTCCGCGATCCCTGTAAACCCAGGCGCACTGCTCCCGTAAGTTGGCCATGCACATCAGATAGGGATTCATCCCTGCCCTCTCCAGCACATCCCCAAAGGTACCCTCATAGAGTTCCGGCGAACAGGCCCCTATGACCACCCGATCTATGCCCCTCTCCTGGACCTCAGAGACCATCCTCTCCCGTTCTTCCTCGGAGCACAGCCGGTGGCCGAGGTGGACGTATCCTATATCGGCCAGCTTCCCCAGAGCGGCAACGACATCCGGAAAACGGATCACCCTCGACAGATTACCGCCGCAGTCACAGAGAAAAACCCCTATTCTC
>JACNIV010000197.1 GCA_014382915.1 Candidatus Cloacimonadota bacterium
GAAAGCACGGTAGGATTTATGATCTTTTTCAGGTTGTCTGTTGTAGCATTTGTATCGAAAAGTAAAATCGATAAGAGAATTTTCTTTTGCTCTTCATTAAGTTTTCCTATCTTTTGTAAATATATGGTTTTTATGTCGGGCTTTTTATCTATATAGGTTTTAAAATCAAAAGTTTTTTCTTTTTTAACGGCATTTTCAAGTACATAGTTCAATATAAATAAATTTCCTCCGGAGATATTTTCTACTATCTGGCTTTCTGTTTTTAAATTTGCTTTGACCTCGGGATATATACTTTTGATAATAAGTCGGATCTCTTCCGTTCGCGGAACAGGTATGTTTATTTTTTGAGAAATAGAAAATGTTTCTTTACGTGTAAAGATAATAACCTGGATTTTGATTTTCGTTGAATACTGAATTAGATATTGAATGAATTCCAGGGTGTAATTATCTAAATGACAGCCCTCATATACAATAATATTCTTAGGCTTGAGAAGCTTTTCTTCATTCATTTTCTCCGTAAGAAAGTAAAAAAGATCGTATATATTTTTGAAATTGAATTTCTGTGATTGTTCGATTAAATTATCAAATATTTTATTATCGATCCCGGTTGATAATTTCACTATCTCTCGAAAATGATTGTATTTAAAGATGCGTGGCAAATAAGATTCATATTGAATGCCTGAATTATCCAGGTTTTCTATAAGCTTTTTCAGAACCAATGATTTCCCCGAACCGGAATCACCAATAATTTCTATAATCTTGCTCTTTTCTATCTGTAACTGTTTTGCAATAGCATCAATTATGGTAAAATCCCGGGTAACAAATCGAGCTAAAACTTTTTCAATTGTTGTATCCATACGCACCCCTTTCTCATAAAAGATAGAGTGATACAAATCTTTA
The DNA here is from genome assembly GCA_014382915.1 of Candidatus Cloacimonadota bacterium. Lineage (GTDB taxonomy): Bacteria > Cloacimonadota > Cloacimonadia > Cloacimonadales > TCS61 > JACNIV01. Next base: position 901 of record JACNIV010000197.1, read on the forward strand.
TGACAGAAATTTGTCAACAAGGTTTTTACATGTAAAGATAATTTACAATCTACTTATGGATTTCTGAGTATTTTTGTTAATTATTTTTCCCAGATTTTTCTTTATCACTTCTGGAGAAATTGAATTCATGCAAAGAAAATGCCCTTTAGGACATATAGATGAACCATGTAATGAGCAGGGTTGGCAGGAGATATTTGAAGATATTGTAACAGCTTTTTTATTCAAGGGAGTAAAGCCAAGGCGTGGATGTGTTGCCCCGAACAACACTATCTGAGGTTTCTCTAAAGCAGCAGCGATATGCATCGGACCGCTATCGTTGGAAATGATAACATCCATATTGTTGATAACTGAAATAAGCTGGGAAATATTGAATTCTCCACAAAGATCCAATAGTTCGGTTTTTGTGTTTTCCTGTAATTCTACTGATAAGAGTTTTTCCGATTTTGAACCCAGGATAATAAATTTACAATTCCATTTTAAAGGAACAGAATCAATGAATTCTGCAAGTTTTTCTAGCGGATACATTTTTGTAGTATGCAGAGCTCCCGGGAAAATGCTGATCAGTTTTTTCCCCGGAAATCTTTTTTCCAGCGAGCTTGTTTTCAATTTATCAGGATAAAGTTTTGGATATTCCATTGTTTTAGTAATACCGATTTTTTTTAATGCAGAAAAATACAGCTCGACTGTAGAAACTATTGATTTCCCGGTGATCTTTTTAACTATTTTTTTTCTCAGAAAATGTTTTTTGTTGTATGTTACGATCTTTTTCCCTCGAATTGAAAATTTGATAATGAATGTATTCATTTTGGCTTGGAGATCTATAACCAGGTCGAATTTCTGCATTCTCAATTTTCTTAGAATCTCTTTTTTATTTTTCCAGATATGGATTGTATCGATGCATCCGAATGCTTCTACAATTCCAATAAAAGGTTCTTTTGTCAGATAATCGATTGTTGCGTCTGGATAAACTTCCCGAAGAACTTTTGTCACCGGCTGGGTGAGTACAATATCACCGATTGAACTTAAACGAAGAATGAGGATTTTCATTAATTTATTAGCTACTAAGAATTACTAATTATTTTTTTTGATCTTAGTTGCTCAACTCCTTTTCTTCGCCCGAATTTTCCGGTTCGGACGAAATTAAATAAGGAAGCTTCAGCTTCCTGCAATTATATCTTTACGAAGCAGAAGCTTCGCAAAGTGACAAATTCAAAGTTTTATCTTTCCATCCTGAGAATCCAGTATTTATCCTGTTAATCCTGCTTCAGACTACTGATTATCTCAGGAACCTTCTTTATTGCTTCATCGATTTTGGAAATATCTTTGCCGCCAGCCATAGCCATATCCGGTCTGCCGCCACCGCTTCCACCAACGTTCTCAGCTACCTTGCTAATGATCTTACCGGCATGATAGCGATCTGTAAGGTCTTTTGTAACAATAACCAGGATGGATACTTTTCCTTCCAGTTTAGAGAATAATACTCCAATCCCAGATTTCAGTTTATCCCTCAACTGATCACCAATCTGGCGCATCATACCTGGATTTTGTATATTTACTTTAGCTACAACCACTTTTACATCATTAATAATTATTGCTTTTTGAATAAGTTTATCGATAGCACTGCCAGCAGATTTAACCCGTACAGATTTTAATTGAATATGCAACTGTTTATTTTCAGAAATCATCTTCTGGATCTTCTCCAGAACAGAAGCTGAGGGTGCATGCAAATGACGACCGATCTCATCGATCTCATCTTCTAATATCTTTACATATTGTTCAGCTTTTTCTCCGGTAATAGCTTCTATCCTGCGGATACCGGCAGCAATGGAAGATTCTGAGGTGATCTTGAACAACCCGATCTCACCGGTATAATCCAGGTGCGTTCCTCCACAGAGTTCTTTGGAATAATCTCCGATGGAAATCACCCGCACTTTTTCAGCATACTTTTCTCCAAACAGAGCAACCGCTCCAGCTTTTTTTGCTGTATCAATATTCTGGATTTTTGCAATCAGGGGAATACATTCTCTTATTTTAGCATTAACTGCTTTCTCCACAATATCCAGCTCTTGTTTTGAAACCTGTTGGAAATGAGTGAAATCAAACCGGAGATGATCCGGGTGTACGAAAGAACCTTTCTGCTGGATATGTTCTCCCAGAACTTCCTTGAGAGCTTTGTGAAGAAGATGAGTTGCAGTATGATTGCGGGCAATGTTCTTCCGGTTTTCCTGGTCGATAACAGTAGTATATTCCTTCTCGTTGATCTCACCGGAAACAAGTTTTCCAATATGAATAAAAACTTCATTATCTTTTTTCACATCAGAGATCTTTATTTTACATTCATTATTGAAAATTCTGCCAATATCGGCAACCTGTCCACCTGATTCTGCATAAAACGGAGTTTTATCGAGAACCAGTTTCACATTATTTTCATCATCAATGAAATATTTCTGAATTAAGCAGGAAGCTGTATTAGATCGATAACCAACGAATTCGGTTTTCGTTGTCGGATTCAATTCTATCCAATCGATCTCTTCCAATTTCATATCGAATTTTGCAGCATCCCTGGCACGTTTCTTTTGTTTTTCCATCTCTTTTTCAAATCCTTTTTCATCAACTTTCAATCCCTTTTCTTCTGCCATGATGCGGGTAAGATCAAGCGGGAAACCGTAGGTATCGTAAAGCTGGAAAGCATCAGAACCGGAGATATCTT
>JACNIV010000198.1 GCA_014382915.1 Candidatus Cloacimonadota bacterium
ACAGTAAGTACCAAAATATTGCCGAAATCTTTCATAAAGATCGAAAGACGGTTTGTTCATTAATTTCAGAACTTTTCCACTCTTGTGTTCCGGTGCTAGCTTCAACAGTCCGCTCACGTGGAATTTAGCTAATTGCTGTATATATTCTTCATCATTTAAAGCAAGGTCGAAACGAATACCGGATGACACGAATACATGTTTGATACTCTGCAACTTCCTGGTAGAGGAAAGCAATTTTTTCTGCTCTTTATGAGAAATATCTAATTGTGGGCAAATTGATGGGAACAAACAGGAATTTTGCTGGCAGGTTTCACTAATATTATGTTTGCAATGCATTTCATACATATTGGCAGTGGGTCCGCCGATATCGCTGATAGTACCTTTGAAATATTCTTTCAGGGTAACTTCTTTTAATTCTTTCAAAATTGAATCCCTGCTGCGCGACTGGATAGTTTTGCCCTGGTGCACCCCGATAGCACAAAAGCTGCATCCTCCAAAACATCCCCGATGAGAAGTTACGGAATTCCGGATCTGTAAGAAAGCTGGTATCTTTTTCCCTTTGTACATTGGATGAGGTTCCCTGGTAAAAGGAATGTTATAGATCTCATCCATTTCCCCTCGTGATTGTGGATGTGCAGGTGGATTATGTATCAGGAAGCGATCACCGAATTTTTGTGTAAGTACTTTTTCCCGATAGTGTTTTTCGAAGATCCTGTGTTGTTTAATAAAATCCTGTCTGGAAAAGGAATTTGAAAAGTCAGGTAGTTGTTCTTCTGCGGAATTGTTCCTGGAAATTACGACCGTTCCCCTGATATTGTCTAGTTTATCTATCTGTTCTCCCGCTGCAAGTCGTTCAGCAATTTCCAGAACAGGTTTTTCACCCATTCCATAAACCAGTATATCAGCTTTGGAATCGAAGAGGATAGAATTTCGCAGTTTATTGCTCCAGTAATCGTAATGCGGAATTCGGCGCAGACTTGCTTCAATACCACCAAGCACTACCGGGACATCTTTAAAAAGAGTTCGCACTTTTTGAGTATAGACAATAGTTGCCCGGTTGGGTCGCAAACCGGTTTTTCCCTCCGGTGAGTAAGCATCTTTCGATCTCAACTTTTTTTGTGCTGTATAAAGGTTTATCATGGAATCCATATTTCCAGCAGAGATACCAAAGAACAGTCTGGGGCTTCCTAATTTTAAAAAATCAGAATTTGTTTTGCAATCCGGCTGGGAGATAATACCGACCTTAAAGCCTTTTGCTTCCAGGAACCTGGCAATGAGAATCGGACCAAAAGCAGGATGATCTACATAAGCATCACCGTTGATGATAATAATATCGAGCTGGTTCCAGCCCAGACGAGTCATATCTTTTTGGGAAGTTGGTAGAAAATTAATCATAAAAAAAAAGCGACGTTCAGACGTCGCTAAAATAATAAATTCATAAGAACTAAGGATGTAATCTGACTATATTTATAGCCTGAGTACCTTTATCTGTTTCGATAAGATCAAATTCGATATTTTCATCTTTAACGAGAAATTTTCTACCTCTATCGGAAATGGTCACGATCGATTTCCAATGTACAAAATATTCTGTTCCTTCCTCAGACATAACAAAACCATATCCCTTAGCTTCATCAAACCACTTAACTTTTCCTTTCATAATTCCTTCCTGTTTATTGCTTGTTACGAATTTTCTGTTATTTCAAAATATAGCAAGAACTTTTTATTTGTATTCTTTTAACGATGATCATTTGTTGCCTGTCTTTATTTTTTATATAAGAAAATTAAAAAAAAACGGGCGATTATCTACCGCCCGCGAATTACATTTATTCTTGTTTATTTTAGCAGTACGCATTTTTTTGTGTCGATCATTCTATTATTTGCTTCCAGTTTGTAGAAGTAAATACCGGAACTCACAGAATTTCCATTGTCATTTTTACCATTCCAAACGATCGAATAATTGCCTTTATCCCTCTGTTCATTCAGTAAAGATCTTACCTTCTGTCCCTTGATATTGTAAATATTCAGTTCAATGGAGCTATGTTCAGGCAATGAGAAGGAAATGGTGGTAATGGGATTGAAAGGATTCGGATAATTCTGATTCAGCACAGCTTTTGTAACCTGAGGTAAGTTTTCCTCGGTACTTGTAAAGAGTTCGTTATCGCCATAAAAACCTGTTCTCAACAGGTTGCCGCGATAGGTTTTCCAGGGTGTTTTTAAGCCTTTAGGAAGTTTACAATCTATGATAAAAATAGCAGTTGTAAATCCTGAGATAATATCAAAATCACCATCACGGTCAATGTCTTCCAAACTGGCAGGAGTATTGCCAACAAATCCTATTGGAACGGGTGCGAAATCTACTTCCAATCCATCATTATGAAAAACATATAGATCATTGCTACTCGTAAAGCAGATCAATTCCAGGTTGTTATCGTTATCCAGGTCGGCAGTTAATGGTGATTTCGTGATCAGGTGTTCGGTATCTACCGGCCAACCAGCCAATATTGTTCCATCTTGTTCGATGATATACAGTTTTCCGGTGATAGTTGCAAAAGCAATTTCCAGAACTTCGTCGTTGTCAAAATCAGCAGCGATAGGAGAGCAGGCAATTTGATTATCTACTTCCAAAGAGAGCAGGATGTCCCCGGTATTGCTCACAATGTGAATTTTATCGTCATTCGTTCCAATAACGATATTCTTATTATCTAAAATTATGGGAGCGGAACTGAAAGAAGATAACAGATCGACCGGAAATCCGGTAATATTCTCACCACTGGAGTCAATTGCATTCAGCAAACCATCGAGTGTAGCAATTATAATCTCGCTATCTCCATCCTCATTTATATCGGCAGAAGCCATTTCTATAAAACTGTATGATGACATTTCCACGGGGAAATTCTCTAAGAGATTACCTGAGATATCCAGGGCAATGAGTTTTTTGTCGAGACCAAAACTGATCACATCCAGATTTCCATCACCATTCACGTCGGAAATAACAGGCGTTAACAGTTGTTCCCAGTCATGCTGATATTCAAAAACCAAATCCCCATTATTATCGAGAGCAAAAATGCGACCATCCCGAGTAGCAAAAACAATTTCCAGATCATCGTCACTATTTATATCACCCACGGCTGTGCTCTTCCACATGCCTATATCATTCATCCATGGATATCCGGGAATCTGCTGAGCTTCAATATCAAGAAGGCTCACATTCGCAAAAGCGTCTATAATCAACAGGTCTTTACTGTCATTACCATCAAAATCGCAGATAACAGGATTACTTACAACGGAAATACTTGTTGCCCAGGGCCAGTATTGCTGGAACAATGATACTTCGAAGCTTAGCTCGTAAGACCTGTTAAAACCATTGTTACCTCCAACAGGAGCATTTATTTCCAGGGTATATTCGTAGGAATCATAATTACAGTCCTGGGGAACCTGCACCACGAAAGGATCTGCTGTTAATGTTGTTCCTGCAGGAATGAAGCCGTAATTTACATTATTAACAAGCACCTGGATGGTTGGATCCTCAAAACTGATAGTTGCGGTTACATCTATAGCATCTGCCCATCCTTCCATGTTTTCCA
>JACNIV010000199.1 GCA_014382915.1 Candidatus Cloacimonadota bacterium
GAGATCATACTTCAAAATGTTTTTTTGAACCAGAAAAATTCCAGCATTTGCTTTTTATCAACTTTTCAAAAAGCAATGCCAGCAGCACAAATTCGGGAGGTTTATTTGACGGAACTTTTTGCAGGTGATATTCAGGGTTCCGTTACAGAAGGATCCTATCTGCATAACAGATTTAACATCCGGCAGTTTATCCATGTGCAGGACGACCAGGTCACTATCAAGTTGATCTGCATTTCTGATGATGAACACATCTTTATGCTGGATTACATATTACCATCGCAGTTTTATGAACAGAATATAAGAGCGATCGAATCTTCGATCGGAACAATAAATAAAGGAGAGGACGTAGAATGAAAAAAGTTACAATTATTATCATGCTTGTAACACTCTTTGCTCTAATTGGCTGTGCTACGCATATTCACACAATTGGCAAAGGTGCGCAAGGTGGTCAGATGATTGAAACGCGTCAGTGGTATGCCCTCTGGGGACTTGTTCCATTGAACGAAGTTGACACACACGCCATTGCTGGTGATGTTACAGACTATGAGATCAAAACAGAACAGAATGCCTTGGATATTATTCTGAACATCTTCACAAGCGCTATTAGTGTCTATTCAAGAACCGTTACGGTTACCAAGTAAAACCGGAAAGTATGGCTTTATAAAAGACTCTTCGGACCGAAGAGTCTTTTTTAGTGGGATAAAATGAAACATCTTGGTGTTAGCATAATTTTTGTAAACGATAAACAGCAGGTTCTGCTATTCCTGCAGGATAATAAACCGGATATTCCTTATCCCAATATATGGGATGTTCCGGGTGGGCACGTAGAGTCGGATGAAACTCCCCAGGAATGCATAATCCGTGAAATGAAGGAAGAGATGCATCTCGATCTGAAGGATTTCCAGCTTTTCTGTAAAAAAGAATTTAATGACCGCATTGAATACACTTTCTGGAAGAAACAGAATGTGGAAATTAACAAAATAAACCTGACGGAAGGACAATGTCTGAAATGGTTCACACGACAGGAAACTGCTGGTACAAAGTTAGCTTACGGTTTCAATGAGATCGTGGAAGAGTTTTTTAAGTCGATAGCATAGTAATAGAAAATAATTAATCTCATTTTTTATATAATTAAAAAATTTGACATAAAAATATTTGCCTTTTTTCCAATCAATACTCGGTTTAATTCTATGCTTCATTGTTAAAACTACCTCCTTTTCCAATTTATCAGGATTCACGGTACTATAACAAATACTACTTATTTTATGCGAGATGTAAAGTATATTTGTCATAATGACAATTAAACTTGACATAATATATAGGAGAGTTTACATTCGTAATGTGAATAAAATAAGGAATATTGTTTAGAACTATGAAAACGAATCTTCGAAAATTTAGGTTTCTACGGGGGGAATTAACCCAGCAGCAGTTGGCTGATATGGTTATAGTATCCAGGCAGACTATCGTATCAATTGAAGGCGGCGATTATGCACCTTCTGTAAAGCTGGCATTATTGCTGGCAAAAAAGCTCGAAACAACAGTTGAAGAGCTATTTATTTTGGAGGATAAAGATGAAATTTAAAAAGAATCCGATTTTTTGGTGGGCAAGCAGTATTTTTGTTCTTGGCTTAATTCTGTTTGCAATTACGCAAAATCAAATTTTTATTTTGGCTTTTATTGTCGCAGCATATCTTTTGCGTCCAACTTTAGCTTCACTTGGCATAGCAAAAAAATATGTTGATGAAAGACAGATGAACCTAAACTATCGTTCGAGTAACATCGCTTTTACTGTGATGATGTTTGCCTGCGTTTTTTTTGCCGGACATTTAATGGCAAAAGATGATCATACATTCGAAATGTTTTTAATGGTTATAGTTATTGGTATTGCCACCAAGGCATTGTTCAATGTTCTTTTATCCAAGCTCTTTCGTGAAGTTGCTCCCAAAATTATTGTATCAGTCGGTCTTTTAGTTGCCCTTTTTTCCGGGATGGGTGCAATACATCATGGAATATTCTCAATTAATTTCATAATGAACGCTCTTCCGGGTTTAATAATTGCTGGTTTAGGTATTTTATCAAAGTATTTTCCGCGTGTAATCGCTGTCGTATTGTTTCTTATTATGATTGCTTTAATTACATTTATATTTAGGAGAGGATTTGAATGGGCTACGATTGGAGGGACTCTGATTATTGGTGTTCCGCTTCTGGCAGCATCTTTCGGGCTTTGGAGGGAACCTAAAAATGCTTCTGAAGAAGTATCGGAATAAGTTTATTTGAATAGGAGGTTTCAAAATGAAAAGAATAATTATAACTCTTTTTCTTTTGTTGCTTTTTACTAATACGATTTTAAGTCAGGAATCCGAACAACCAGTTAAGAAAAGAGAATCCCGTAATTCGTGGATAATGCTGCACTTGAGTGACCAGGATGTGATCTTAACTCTATCATCTATCGAATGGGGAACTCCTGACCGCTGGTCAATCACATCACGCTATATTCATGGTTTTGAAAAAGAGAGAAAAAGAATTACGTGGCGCAACAGTGTGGGAATATCACTTAGTCCGGGGTTATCCGGAGGTCGTTTAGGAGTGGGTTACCTTGGAATATACTCTCCCGCATCTATGAAAGCCCTTGCTCTTATAAGTGAATTGCGTGGTGTTCTTCTTCGTACCTGGGGAAATCCTCTTTCAACGAGTACGAACTCAACACTTGTCGGAGCAGAAGTGAAAATCTGTTTATCATGGCTAATAAATGTAAGTGCAGGTTATTATTCTCCAATTACAAGCGAAAATATAAAATCCTTTTGGGGGTTTCATTTTGGTATTTAGTATATTGTAACGCAAAGCGGAATCTAATAAAGTACATTCCCGATTTCTCGGGAATGAAAAAGATAAAAAGGAGAGAAAAATGTTGAATGAAATGAAATCCCGAAAGCTTTCGGGGAAAACCGATAATTTCGAAAAGACGAGGAAGATGATCTTAATGAAGTAATTGAACCAAAAGGAGAGGAAAAATGAAAAAGACAATTTTGTTTGTAATTTTTGTATTAACAACCTGTTTATTTTCAACCATCATCAATGTTCCTGCAGACCAGCCCACAATACAGGATGGGATCAACATAGCAGTTTATGGTGACACAATACTTGTGCAGCCAGGAACGTATGTAGAAAATATTAACTACAATGGCAAGAACATTACTGTCGCTTCATTATTCTTAACAACACAAGATACTACTTATATTTCTCAGACAATTATTGATGGGAATCAAAATGGTAGTGTTGTAGGATTTGTGAATGGTGAAACCATGGATGCAGTTTTAACTGGATTCACGATCACGAATGGTAATAGTCCCACTAGTGGTGGAGGAATTAGCTGCGTTTATACTTCCTACCCACGTCTTGAAAATTTGGTCATAATAGGAAATTCTGCTGCATACAATGGTGGTGGTATCATCTGTGGAGCGTACGCCAGCCCGAGCTTAGAAAATGTGATTATTACAGGTAATTCTGCTGGAGGTGCCGGTGGTGGAATTTATTGTTATAATCACTGTAGCCCGAGTTTAAAGAATGTATTAATTTCTG
>JACNIV010000200.1 GCA_014382915.1 Candidatus Cloacimonadota bacterium
CCAACCGACCTGCAGGCTCAGTTCCTGGCTTTGATGACACTGGCGGATGGTCAATGTATAGTGGAAGATACCATTTTCCCGGACAGGTTCATGCATGTGGCAGAACTGAACAGGCTGGATGCCGATATTTCTTTGGATAAAAACATTGCAACCATAAACGGTGTAGAAACACTCAGTGGTGCCGAAGTTATGGCTACCGATCTGCGTGCCAGCGCCACTCTGGTTTTGGCAGGACTTGCTGCCAGGGGTCAAACCACCATTTCCCGTATTTATCATATCGATCGCGGCTATGAACATATCGAAGAGAAACTGAAAAAACTGGGTGCAGACATTAAAAGAGTACGAGGGTAGATCTTCCGAACGGTTTATCTAATAGAAGCTGATTAACTGAATAGGAAAAACCATGAAAATCGCCGTTGCCATGAGTGGTGGAGTTGATAGCTCTGTAGCTGCAGCTATTCTGCAGAAAGAAAAACACAACATAATTGGTGTTACGATGTGTCATTATGATTGTGCTGACTATGGATTTTCTAAAGACGAAGGCATCGAAGCAGATATAAAAGACGCTGCCAAAGTATGTGAAAAACTTGGAATTTTCCACCGTGTGGTAGATACATCAAATGATTTCAAAAAGATAGTAGAAGAGAATTTTATTTCCGAATATTCCAAAGGTAGAACACCCAATCCCTGCACACTTTGCAATCCAACGATAAAATGGGGTATTTTCCTGGAAGAGGTTTTAAAACTCGGTATGGAAAAGATCGCTACCGGACATTATGTGAAACTGAGTGAAGAAGAGAAAGCTTTCCACATCTACAAAGCAGACGATAAGAATAAAGACCAATCTTACATGCTGTGGGGATTAAACCAGCAGCAGTTATCAAAGACCCAGTTCCCGCTTGCAGACCATTCAAAATCTGAAGTAAGAAAGATCGCCAAAGAAATAAAGCTTCCCGTACATGAAAAAAGTGAAAGCCAGGAAATATGTTTTATAAAAGGCCATTATGAATATTATCTACGCCAGCATCTGGAATTAATTCCTGGTAATATTGTTCTGGCATCTGGAAAGATCATTGGCAGGCACCGCGGATTACCTCTTTATACAATCGGGCAGAGAAAGGGATTAAACACTCCCTGGAAAGCTCCATTGTATGTCCTAAAGCTGGATACGAAAAAGAACGAACTGGTGGTAACCGATAACCCGGATGACCTGCTCTGCAGTAGATTCCAGATAAACAAAGTGAACTGGATCGATAAAGAACCCGAAACAGATATCTCTGTACAGATACGTTATAATAGCAAGCCCGTACCGGTGAAAAAATTGGAATGCAAAAAAGACACAATACAAGTAAATCTCGTGAATCCTGTAAGAGCAATAACTCCCGGGCAATCGGCAGTATTTTACAGAGGAGAGCAACTGCTTGGTGGTGGAGTGATAGAATGATTCCTTCCCCTTTTTCAAGGGGGAATAAATCGAAAATTCTATTTAGTCGGTGTTGAATTTAAGAGAGTTGGAAAGTACATCCGTGAGAAGCTGTGAGCAGAAAGAAAGGAAAATATATGAAAAAAATTCACCTGATCGTAGGAGCCAGACCGAACTTTATGAAGATGGCGCCGCTCTACAAAGAATTTACAAAATACCCCGAAGAATTTGATATTATACTCATCCATACCGGGCAGCACTACGACGAACGAATGAGCAAGTTCTTCTTCGATGACCTGCAAATGCCTGTTCCCGATGAATACCTGGAAGTCGGTTCCGGTACGCATGGACAGCAAACTGCAAAGATCATGGAAAGATACGAAGAAGTTCTACTAAAAAATAGACCAAACCTGGTTATCGTTGCCGGTGATGTGAACAGTACTGCTGCCTGCGCTATCGATGCTGTGAAACTGCATATCCCGGTAGCTCACCTGGAAGCCGGACTGCGCAGTTTTGCCCGCACCATGCCGGAAGAGATCAACCGCATCCTAACAGATGCCATTTCAGATTACCTGCTCACTCCTTCACCCGATGCCGATGAGAATCTGCTCAACGAAGGGGTTCCCGGAGAAAAGATATTCTTCGTAGGAAATATCATGATCGACTCACTGGTGCAATACAAGGAGAAAGCAAAAGCATCAAACATTCTGCAGAAATTGGGATTAAATCAAAATTTTGCTCTCATCACTCTGCACCGCCCTTCCAATGTGGACAGCGAAAAGGGACTTCTCACTATCCTCAACGCATTCGAAGAAATATCAAAATCAATAAAGCTGGTCTTCCCCATCCATCCCCGCACAACCAAACAGATCGCGGCTTTTGGATTGGAAGACAAAGTAAAAAAGATGAAGAACCTGCTTCTTGTTCCGCCAATAGGATATTATGATTTTCTTAAACTTCAGATGGAAGCCAAATTCATTCTTACTGATTCCGGCGGTATCCAGGAAGAATCCACTTACTTTGGTGTGCCGTGCCTTACATTACGACCCCAAACCGAACGACCGATAACGATCACCGAAGGAACCAATAAACTGGTGAAACTGGAAACCGAGGATATCATCAAAGAAGCAGAAGAAATTTTAAGCGGTAATATCAAAAAAGGCAAGATCCCCAAATACTGGGATGGAAAAACTGCTGAAAGGATTGTAGATATATTTATTAAAGAAAAACAATTTGCATATAATTAAAATATAATTATATTGTCATTATGATGAAATTATCGTTTGTCTGGGATAATAAGAAAGCAGAAGAGAATTTGAAAAAGCATAAAATCTCTTTTGAAGAAGCACAAACAGCCTTTTTTGATATTAATGCTCGAGTAATCTTTGATCCTGATCATTCTGAAGATGAAGAAAGATTCATTCTTTTAGGAATTAGTTCATCATTAAAATTGCTTGTTGTATGTCATTGTTATCGTGAAGAAGAAATGAAGATCAGATTGATCTCAGCCCGAAAGGCAAACAAAAATGAGGAAAAAGAATATAGGAGTATTTTATTATGAGAAAAAAATATGATTTTTCAAACTCAATAAAAAATCCTTACAGTAAATATCTGAAAAAACAAGTTACATTACGTCTGGGAGTAGATGTTATCGACTATTTTAAAAAATTAGCCGAAGAAACCGGAATCCCTTATCAGAATCTTATTAACTTGTTTCTTCAAGATTGTACGAAATCTCATAAAAAACTTACGCTGGGTTTATAATACTAATATTCACTGGAAATACTCCCAAATAGTGGGACGGAAAAACTGCTGAAAGGATTGTGAAAATCTTTAGAGAAAAGTAATGAATAATTTTATCCCTGTAGCGTCAGATTTTATCTCTTCAACTGAAATTGATTCCATTATTCAACAAAATCAATCTTATCTGAACAGGTTGGATTGCAATCGTAATTTTCCTGATAAACTTGAATTCACATCACCACTTTACTATTTTGTGATCACTGGCGGAACAGAGCAACAGATTTTAGACTTGCAGGCTAAACGAAAGGAAAAAATTCCCGATGAAGAAGTCATTCTTTTAGCTCATGCAGGCAATAATTCACTTCCCGCTTGTCTGGAAGTATTGGCACGTTTCATTCAAGAAGGGA
>JACNIV010000201.1 GCA_014382915.1 Candidatus Cloacimonadota bacterium
CAATTGAGTTTTCAATCCAAAATGATTCAAAAGTTGAACTTTCAATATTTAACATCAAAGGTCAAAAAATCAAAACATTGGCTCAAAACGATTTTACAAAAGGTTCTCACTCAATTATCTGGAATGGTGATGATGAATCAGGTAATCCCGTCAGTTCAGGAGTCTATCTGTACAAGTTAAGTGTTAATGGTAAAACTGAAGCAGTAAAAAAGTGTTTATTAATGAAATGAAAAGAATGCTGCTAACAAAAGTGTCAGTGCTCAAATTGAAAGAAAAGCAGGAAGAGCACCGCACACTCTAACCAATATATCCGAACAGGTTTTGAATGATCCTGCCATGTTCCAAAAGTTTCAACAGGCTCAAGCTGGACTTTCCAGTGCATTACAGCGATTGATGGTTGTTGTGGAAAAATACCCCGAGCTTAAAGCTAATCAGAATTTCCTGGCACTGCAGGATCAACTGGAAGGTACTGAAAATCGAATTGCGGTCGAACGAAAAAGATTCAATGAAGCAGCCCGATATTACAACACCTATATCAAACAGTTCCCCAAAATGATCCTTGCCAATATGTTCGGATTCAAAGAAAAACAATATTTCAAATCTACGGAAGGGGCGGAAGAAGCTCCAAAGGTGGAATTTTAAGAAGAATCCGTGAAAAGCACGAAAAAACACAAAAAAAGATGTTTATGTGACTTCGGTCCGGGAAATAATAAATGATAGATTTACGAAGGGAAAACGAAATTTCGCATATTCAGCGTGATCAGAAATAAGCTTTAGAATATTTCGTGTGTTTAGCGGGGAGAAAAAAAATGAAAGAAATTATTTATCCGGAAGAAAGCTATGCAATAATGGGTGCTTGTTTCAATGTTTACAAAGACAAAGGAGCAGGATTCTTGGAACCTGTTTACCAGGAATGCCTAACAATAGAATTTGAATATCAGAAAATTCCTAATCTGGCTCAACCGGAATTGATCCTATATTACAGAGGGGAGAAATTAAATAAAACATATCGACCGGATTTCGTTTGTTACGATAAAATAATTGTGGAGATAAAAGCCGTCGAAAAGATCGTAGATGAAAATGAAGCACAAATTTTGAACTATCTTTATGCATCAGGTTTTAAATTAGGTATTCTTGTAAATTTCGGTCATTATCCAAAGCTGGAATATAAAAGAATCGCTTTAACAGAAAAAAGAAGATAGAGTCTTGAGTATTATCTTGAAATCTAAATTTTGAAGATTTAGTTAAAAATTTTTACGCTTTTTCGTGTATTTCGAGGGTACAGGAAAAAGGTTTAGTATGTTTCGCGTGTTTAGCGGGAATAGAAGGAGTTGCCATGCCAAAAATTAATTTAAAAAAAGACGATCTGAAAAAGATAAGCTCGGCAGTTAAAGATGCAGAAAGTAAGACTTCAGGGGAGATCGCAACAGCCATCATCAAAGAAAGTTACAATTATGCTGTTTATGAACTTCTCTTTGCAGTTACAGTCGGCTTTATCTATTTTGTAGTGATGATGTTCTTTGTAGGTAGCATAGAGAACCGGCTACAGAGTTTATTCTGGGATTACCATATCGGTTACTTACTTATCTTTTATGGATTTTCCACTTTCCTGGTGATTGCTCTTTTCTATTTTCTGGGAAATATCTCCACGATTGACAGGCTCATAGTTTCCAAAAAGATTAAGTGGCAAAAAGTAAAAGAACGAGCCTTGCGCCAATTTATGGAATCGGGTGTATATAATACGAAAGACAGAACCGGAATATTGATCTTTATCTCCATTCTGGAAAAAAGGGTTGAACTGCTTGCAGACAGCGGAATAAATGAGAAAATCCCGCAGGAAAAATGGCAGAGTATTGTTGATAATATCATTAAGGGAATAAAGAAAAAAAATGTAACTTCGTATTTAATTGAATCCATAAATGAATGTGGTGAACTTTTGGCACAACATTTTCCCATCCAGCCCGGTGATGTAAACGAACTAACTGATGAAATCAATATCCTGGAGAAATAACATGAAAAGAACTATAATATTTACGCTCATTCTTATATCATCTCTATTGGTTGCATTGGAAGTTCCCCGTTTGAAAAGCATGGTCAACGATTACGGGGATGTTCTTTCCTCTCGCGAAGAAATGCAGTTAGAACAATTACTGCGAGATGCCCAGGCAAAAACCTCTTCTCAAATTGTTTTATTGACTATCAAATCCCTGCAAAATGAAAACCTGGAAGATTATTCCCTTCGTGTAGCAGATAAGTGGAAGTTGGGACAGAAAGAATTGGATAATGGTGTTCTGCTTCTCGTTGCTATGCAGGAGAAGAAGATACGCATCGAAGTGGGTTACGGACTGGAATCGGTCCTTACAGACATTAAATGTGGTTATATTATCCGTAACTTTATCGTACCGGAATTTAAAAAAGGAAATTTTTCTCAGGGCATTGCCAACGGACTGCTGGCAGTAACAGGATTGATCACAAATGAGTTTGAGATCACTGAAGAGCAGTTGGCAAAATATCAGCAGCAGCAGAAAAAAGGGAATAATTCGCAACTTCCAATTGGTTTCATTGTATTTATTATTATGATGATCTTGATGTCGTTTGGCAGAAGAGGACGGGGTGGCTTATTTACAGCACTCTTTCTGGGAAGTATGCTCTCCGGTGGACGTGGAGGTCGCAGCAGTGGTTTTGGAGGAGGATTCGGTGGTTTCTCCGGCGGAGGTGGCGGCTTTGGCGGTGGTGGTGCTTCCGGCGGCTGGTAGATTGTCGGAGACTGTGTGAAGTAGTGACGGTGAGACTTTGTGAATACGATCTTATTTTTTTTATAATATTCTGGTTCAATCAAAATGATTGAACCTGCGGAGGAGGTTAAATTATGAAAAAGATTTTAGTATTAATTTTAGCTATTGTTATCTGGAGAGCCAAAATATTACTCACGTCAACACTGATCCCCAGGATCGGTTTTATTAAGAAATTAGTGGATTCTGTAGATTGGCTGAGCAGTTCGCATATCGTACAATTCTCCATGCTCATCATAGCTATCTTATTAATTATAATTATCGGAAAAAGCAAATTCTCTAATTTCGGCTTTAAAGGTGCTCCTTTTAAAGTAGTACTAAATTCCATTTTTCTGGCATTTGGTGTATCACTGGTTCTCTTTTTGGCGTTTGGGATCTACATGAACATCACATCTTCAGATGTGTCTTCTCAAGCACCGTTTTTGGAAGGTAGTTTTTTGAGCAGGATAATATTAGTATGGATAATTGCCAGCTCTGTAGAAGAAATATTCTACCGGGGTTTCCTGCAAACTTACCTGGAACCGCTTAAAGATATTGGACTGAAATTGGGGAAAATTTACTTGAGCCTGCCGGTTATCCTGGCTGCAGTTATGTTTGGATTTATGCATCTCTGCCTGAAAGGAATGCTGCCCTGGGTTATGGTGCGGTTCATCATTTTGAATGCAACAGTGCTTGGCTTGATAGCAGGTTATTATCGTGAAAAAACAGGCAGCCTTATCCCGGCTTATTTTGGGCATCTCACCTTTAACGTAGTGGGAATGGGATTACCGCAGATTA
>JACNIV010000202.1 GCA_014382915.1 Candidatus Cloacimonadota bacterium
AAAGATTTTAAAATTACTGCTTCCAGCGATTCCATAAAAATTGCAGCTTATGAATCGGAAAAGTATTTCGGATTTCAATTCCATCCCGAAGTTACGCACACCAAGAACGGGATGAAAATGTTGGAAAATTTTGTTACCCGTTGTACGAATGAACGAAATTGGAATGTAAAGAGTTTCAAACAGCAATTAATAAATCAAATCCAAGAAAAAGTAAAAAACAGGAAATTAGTACTGCTACTTTCGGGCGGAGTGGATTCATTGGTTACACTTGAGCTTTGTATTCAAGCGGTCGGTAATGAAAATGTTTACTCGATTCACATTGATACGGGCTTTATGCGTTTGAACGAATCAAAAGAAATACTTGAACATTTTGACGAGCTTGGTTTCAAAAATATCAAAATAATTAATGCCGAAGAAAAATATTTAAAGGAATTAAAAGGTGTTGTTGATCCTGAACAAAAGCGAATGATAATCGGCAAATTGTTTGTGGATATTGCCAATGATGAACTCTCTAAAATGAGCCAGAATACAGACTGGATGTTGGTTCAGGGTACGATCTATCCCGATACTATCGAAAGCGGTTCTACAGATAAAGCAGCTCTTATCAAAACGCATCACAACCGGGTTGATGAAATTGAAAAATTACTCCGTCAGGGAAAGATAATCGAACCAATAAAAGAGCTTTATAAAGATGAAGTCCGCAAACTTGGTGAAGAACTCGGGCTTCCGCACAAACTTGTTCATCGTCATCCGTTTCCTGGTCCGGGATTGGCAATAAGAGTTATTTGCTCGGATAAGACAGAAACTGAAGATGATTACACAAAAGAAGAAAATTATATGAACGAGATTCTCTCGGAATTCGATATGGCAGGGAAGATTCTTCCCATAAAAAGTGTGGGAGTTCAGGGAGATTTCAGAACTTATCATCATCCTGCAGTGGTTTGTTTTATGAATGATGAACACAGATCCTGGGAACAAATCAATGAATGTTCTTCTAAAGTAATAAATAAATTAAAAACGGTAAACAGACTCATTTTTTCTATGAATCCTGTCGAGAATTTGCAGCTCAGAAAGTTGTTTCTGGAAAAACAAAACCTGGATGAATTGAGGAATGTTGATGCAATTCTCAGAAAAAGAACAGACGATATTAAAGAGATCTGGCAAATGCCTGTTGTACAATTACCATTAAGAAACATTGAAGATAAATTGTGTTATGTAATGCGACCTGTTTGCTCACTGGATGCGATGTCTGCCAGCGTTTATGAAATGGATTTCAGCTATTTGAAAAAGATAATTTCAGAAGTTCAGGAAATTGAAAATGTCGGTGATATCTTCTACGACATAACCACTAAACCACCTGGAACAATTGAGTGGGAGTAATCCAATTAGGAATTACGAATTAAGAATTGGGAATTGTGAATTTCAAATTTCCAATTTCACATTTTCTTAGTTTTATTTTTCTCTTTTCTTCAAAAATTCCTCTTCGAGGTTTTTGGGAAGTGATTTATATTCACTGAATTCCATAGTGAAATCTGCTTTACCCTGAGTTACTGATCTGAATTGTGTAGCCAGACCAAAGGTTTCAGAGAGCGGCATTTCCGAATCAATACGTGTAAAGTTATCGTCTATAACGGTATCCAAAACGAGTCCTCTATTCTGGTTGATTATTGCCATGATATTCCCACGGAATTCAGATGGAGTTTCTACAGAAACCTTCATTACAGGCTCCAGGATAATTGGTTTAGCTTTACGGTAATTCTCTTTGAAAGCAGCTCTTGTTGCTACTTCAAAGGCAAGCTGTGAGGAATCAACAGAATGGAAATCGCCATCATCTAAAACCATTTTTACGCCGACAACCGGGAATCCAGCCAGCTCTCCTTTTTCTAATACAGAGAAAAATCCTTTCTCACAACCGGGAATAAATTGACTGGGAATATTACCACCCCGGACCTTATCTATAAATACATTTTCATCTTTTCCTGAATGAGTTAAAATCCCCTTAACTCGCGCATATTGTCCACGTCCACCGGATTGTTTTTTATGAATATAATCAAATTCAATTGCCTTGGTAATAGTTTCTCTATATGAAACCTGAGGTTCACAAACTTCCAGGTTAACACCATATTCTCTTCTCATCCTTTCAATATACACATTTAAATGCAGTTCACCCATTCCCAGGATAATTGTTTCTTTGGTTTCTTCATCGACATGAGTTTTGAAGGTGGGATCTTCTTTAGTGAATCTTGCCAGGGCTTTAGAAAGTTGATCCTGATCCTTACTATCTTTAATACCCAACGCAAGAGAAATAATGGGTTTTGGAACGAAGGACTGGCGCATGGTATAATTGTTATTTCCGCCATTAAAAGTATCCCCCAAAGCACAGTCGACACCAAACAGAGCCACAATGTCACCTGCACTTGCACTTGTGGTATCTTCCATATTATCAGCATGCATTTTTACAAGTCGACCCACTTTTATTTTGTTTCCTGTTCTGGCATTCATCAGATCAGAGCCTTTAGCTATTGTTCCCTGGTAGATACGCAAGTAGGTAAGTTGACCATATTGTTGATTTTCCAATTTGAATGCCAGTGCAACAGCTGGTAGATTAGGATCGGATACAAGTTTTATGTTTCTCATTTCATCGTCTTTATCACGAGCAATATTCTCAATTTCTGTTGGGTCGGGAAGATATCGAACAACCGCATCAAGAAGTAATTGAACACCTTTGTTCTTAAATGCGGAGCCCATAAATACGGGTGTCATCTCCATTGCTATCGTAGCATTTCTTATAGCTTCAATGATCATCTCTTCAGTTTCATTCCCTTCCAGAAAAGCCTCTGCCAGTTCATCGCTGAACATGGAAGCAGCATCAATCATCTCTTCGCGCATTTCTTCGATTTTGTCTATATATTCAGCTGGGATTTCAGTTTCCTTTACCTGTTCTCCTTTGGGTCCTGTAAAGTATCTGGCTTTTCGGGAAATGAGATCGATAATACCTTCAAAGTTTTCTCCCAGTCCGATTGGGATCTGCATTAGAATAGCATTATGACCTAATTTCTCACACAGTTGATCCTTAACTTTTTCCGGATCAGCTCCGGTTCTATCCAATTTATTTATGAATGCAATGTGGGGAACTTTATATCTTTTTAATTGTCTGTCGACTGTAAACGATTGAGATTGAACTCCACTAACTCCACAGAGAACAAGCACTGCACCATCCAAGACGCGAAGCGCATTTTCCACTTCGATCGTGAAATCAACATGTCCTGGAGTATCGATAATATTGAGGTTATAACCTTTCCATATTACATTTGTAGCAGCGGAGGCGATAGTGATCCCTCGTTCTTTTTCCAATTCCATGGAATCCATGGTTGCTCCCACACCGTCTTTTCCACGAACTTCTCCGATTCTATATATTTTATTACAGTAATATAATATTCGTTCAGTTAATGTTGTTTTACCGGAATCTATGTGAGCACTGATGCCAATATTTCTAATTTTTTTTATATCCATTCCATACCTCTTTTCTTCCTAAAATCAATTATTCATTTGAAGTTTA
>JACNIV010000203.1 GCA_014382915.1 Candidatus Cloacimonadota bacterium
TCCCAAGCTATCGATTATGCTTCTGATGTATCAAATTGGGATATTGACAAATTAGGTGAAATATGTAGAAGTTTCAATTCAAAGAGTCTTGAAGATTATTTAGGAGAAAGTTTTGATGAAATAAAACTTGAAGACATTGTAATAAATAATAATCAGAGATTGATCATTGTTGGATTTGGTATTGAAGAAGCAACCAGTAGGATGATCGAATGGTTATCTACAAATTATAATGTTAGTGTAAATGCGATTATCCTAAATTATTCAAAAACATCTTCAAAAAATGAAATATTATCAAGAACTGTGATCATTCCAGAAGAAGTTGAAAAGCAAAAAGCAAATAAGAAAAAATTCACTATTGAAATGTCTAATGATCCAGGAGATTATGAAATTGATAAACTTAAAGATTTGTTGATAAAATATCTCAGTTCAGATCTACATTCTGCAAGAAGATTAAGGGATATAATACTTCCAGCACTATTAACAAAAAAGACTTATACAAGAACTGAAATTCTTAAGGAAATTGTTAAATCAGGAGAAGCAAAAGATGAACCGGAAGCAGGATATTTTATGTCTCTTATTTCAAGTCAACTTGGGCATAAATGGAAAGATTATTTAAGACAAATTATTGAATATAGTTATCCTAATTACGAATGGGAGAAAGATAATTTTAAAATAAGAGATAATTATTACGAAATCGTAAAAGAGGTTTTAGAAGAAATGAATAAGGTTTCAAATAATTAGATTTGATAAAAGAAGAGGTAGAAAAAGCGATAAATATGAAAATTGAATATCTAATATCGAACACGGAATTGCCAATAAAGTACATCTCACGTCTAAAGTCGGACTTCTCTCAAGAGGAGATTTTTCTTTGTTCTCCGTGTGCTCTGTGGTAAAAAAAATTAATAAGGAGATAAATAAATGACAAAAGAACATTTTATTCTGGAGCTTCAAAGAATAGGAGCGATTAAATTCGGAAGCTTCACGTTGAAAAGCGGACTTGTGTCCCCGTTCTATTTCGATTTGAGAGATATGATCAGTTTTCCTGAAATATTGGAGGGAGTAGCTGATCTTCTGGTAGAAAAGATCAAAGATATGGATTTCGATGTGATCACGGGTATTCCCTACACAGCTCTTCCTATAGCTTCGCTGGTTGCATCTAAACTGCAAAAATCTCTCATCTACATGCGGAAAGAAGAAAAAGCTTATGGAACAGGCAAGAATGTTATTGGAAAATTTAAAGAAGGTGCTAAATGCCTGGTTATTGACGACCTTATAACAACAGGAGCGAGCAAGATAGAAACAGCCGAAGCTTATGAAAAAGAAGGCATTGTTATCAAAGATTTCGTAGTAGTTATCGATAGAAGTGCGAACGGTACAGAAGAATTAGCTAAGAAAGGATATAAGCTTCACAGCTTGATAGATCTGGATGAGATTGTAGAATTATTGAAAAGCAAGAAACTCATTTCGAACGAAAAAGTAAAAGAAGTTAATGATTTCACAGCAAGTATTTCCAAACCGAAAAAGAAAGAAAAGTATATCAACCCACTCACCCAAAAACTCTTAGATAGGATTCAGGAGAAAAAATCCAACCTGGTTCTTTCTTTGGATGTAACAACGCAAAAAGAATTTTTCGACATGTTGGATAAGGTTGGTGATGAGATCGTGATGCTGAAAACTCACGTGGACATCATTGATGATTATGATGAGAAGTTCGTTCCCAAACTGCAGGAATACGCAGCCCGACAACACTTCCTGATTTTTGAAGACCGCAAATTTGCCGACATCGGCAACACGGTTCGACATCAATTCCGCAACGGTGTTTACAAAATAGCAGACTGGGCAGAATATGTGACAGTGCACATGGTAGCTGGTGAACTTATCCTAAAAGGACTTTTTGAAGGTATCGAAGGCAGAGCCGGTTTTGTGCTGGCTCGTATGAGTTCCCAAGGTAACCTTCTAAACGAAACTTACACGCGCAAATGTTTTGAAGCTGCCAAGAAGAATCCGCAGTGGGTAGCAGGATTTATCGGGCACGGCAACAGTGTAGATGATATTAAAAGATTCAAAGCTAAATTCCCGGGCAGTGAACTCTTAATGATGCCCGGTGTAAAAAAAGAAGCAGGTTCCGATACGATGGGACAGAAATACATCACCATCGAAGATGCTGTAAGCGGTGGTGCCGATTGTATAATCGTTGGCCGTGGAATCCTACAGGCTGAAGATCCCCAAAAGGAAGTAAAGTTATATCGTGAAAGAGCCTGGAAAGAGTATGAGAAATTTAATATTTAATATTGAAAATTGAATATTAGGAACGCGGATGACACAGGTAAAACGGATTTTCACGGATAAGAAATTAAACACCGAGAAAGCCGAAGATACCGAGCATATCTTGAAAAAACTTACACCCAGAGGAATTCTTTCAAATAAGTTTTTTCAATGGTTAAAATTGCGAGAAACCATTGAAAAGGTTTAGCAGGAAGAGAATTTTTTTTAAACCTTTTCAAGGTAGGAAAAAAGGAGGAGAGTAAATGAAAAATCTGATCTCAATGAGAGATTTAAGCAAAGAGGAAATTTTACATTTGATGGATGTTACCGGCAAGATCGAAGCAGGAAAGATCGTTCCGAATATGCAGAGGAAACTGGCAGCACTATTGTTCTTTGAACCTTCCACCAGAACTATGTTTTCTTTCGATACTGCCATGAAACGTATGAACGGGGATACGATCATTATGAGTGGAACAGGTCAAACATCTGTGAAGAAGGGAGAATCTTTTGCCGACACTTTGCAGACTATCGCGCAGTATTCCGATATCATCATCATGCGTAGTCCCGTAGAAGGCTCTGCTCGATATGCTTCCGAAGTTGTAGATATTCCTGTAGTAAATGCAGGAGACGGAGCTAACCAGCATCCAACCCAGGCACTTCTCGATTTGTATTCCATCGTTAAAACACAGGGCACTTTGGAAAACTTATCGATCGGGTTGGCTGGTGATCTGAGATTTGGTAGAACAGTTCACTCGTTGGCACAGGCGATGGCACTATTTAATGTCAAATTCAAATTCATATCTCCTTCTTTCCTGAAAATGCCCCAATATATTAAAGATGACTTAAAATCACAGAAAATTGAATTTGAAGAGTATGAAAATATTGAGGATAACATAGATGATCTGGATGTTCTTTACGTTACCAGAATTCAGAAAGAACGTTTTGCTGATCCGGAAGATTATGAAAAATTAAAAGGTTCATACATCCTGGAAAGACCGATGCTTTCTAATGTTAAAGAAAACCTCAAGGTTATGCATCCGCTGCCCAGGGTAGATGAAATTCATACAGATGTCGATAACACAGAATTTGCCTACTATTTCCCGCAGGCTAAGAACGGAGTTTATACTCGTCAGGCCATAATCTCAATTCTTTTGGGGGAGGTTAGATGAGCCAGGTTAAACAAATTAAAGTTAATGCTATCAAAAATGGAACGGTAATCGACCATATTACAGCCGGAAAAGTAAGGAAAGTTCTGGATATTCTTGAATTG
>JACNIV010000204.1 GCA_014382915.1 Candidatus Cloacimonadota bacterium
TGCTGTAGCGGGATCTCGAAATATTTACAGACCTTTGGTAAGTGGGCAATAGTATCAATGATTTCTGATGTGATATGAGCCGGATGCAGGTAGAGAATTCGTATCCAATCCAGGTTTTTTATTTGATGCAGCTCTTCCAGTAATTGTGTAAGTCTGGGTTCTCCGTAAATGTCAACTCCGTAATTTGCCGTGTCTTGAGCGGTGAGGATGAGTTCTTTCACACCTCTTTCAGCTAGTGATTTTGCTTCCTTTACTAATTTTTCAATTGGAACACTTGTTAATTTTCCACGTATGGAAGGAATGGCACAATAGCTGCAATGATTATTACATCCGTCACTTACCCTGAGATAAGCAAAATGGGGAAGAGTAAACAGTTTTCGACCTGATGTAGGATTTGTACCGAAGATAGCGGCGAACTTATCAAAATCCTTAAGATTAACCAGCTCATCAATTTCCGGGATGGATTCTTTTATGTTCTGAAAATATCTTTTCACCAGGCAGCCGGTAACAATCAATTTTCTGCATCTGCCGGTTTTTTTATGTTCAGCAGCTTCCAGGATAGTTTCGATGGATTCTTCTTTTGCATCTGAAATGAATCCGCAGGTATTGACGATGATTACTTCTGCTTCTTCTAAGTTCTCTGTATGGGAATAATTCTTCTGTTCGATGATATTTGCAAAAACCTCGCTATCTACCAGGTTCTTGGAACAACCCAGACTTATCATTGCAAATTTTTTCATAATTTCTCTTTCAAATTCTCCTTTTTAAGGGGGAATAAAAGGGGGTTATTTTTACTAACTTCACTACTTAGTTGGTTCGTTTATACTTGTTCCCATGCTCTCTCCCGTTGCTCATTTCCAATTTTCCAGTTGGGAATGATGATATTCACGAAGTTTCTACTTTGTAATGAAGCAGAAGCTTCATGTATTAATTCCTTCCCAAGCAGAAGCATGGGAAGGAGGGTGAAGTTTGAATATTTTCAAACTGGCAACTGACGGATAAGTTGCTTTTTTCGGTGTCATTCGGTGTTCTCAGTGGTTATTTCCTTTAGTCCAGCAGATGCACGATCACACCGGAGCGAAGCTTAGGTTCGAACCAGGTGGATTTTGGTGGCATTACTTTTCCGGCATCGGCAATTGCCATAAGTTGCTCGATAGAAGTAGGATAGAGAGAAAATGCAACAGCTTCTCCGGCATCAACGCGCCTGGAAAGTTCTTCCAAACCACGAATACCACCTATAAAATCGATTCGTTTATCTTTACGGGGATCACCAATTCCCAGGATGGGGGAAAGCAGGTTTTCCTGCAGTATGGAAACATCCAGCGATCTCACCGGATCATCATGAGGGAATGTTCCTTCTCTGGCTATTAGTTTATACCAGGAGCCATCCAGGTACATTCCGAATTTATGCATTCCTTCCGGATGATATGATTTGTCTTTGGAATAAATATCAATAATGAATTTTTCCTCTACTTTTTTTAAAAAATCTTCAGTAGAAAGACCGTTCAGATCTTTTACCACCCGGTTGTAATCCATGATGTAAAGCTGGTCGTGCGGGAAGATAGTAGAGAGGAAATAATTATACTCTTCTTCACCGGTGTGGTTCGGATTTGCTTCTCTTCTTCTTTGTCCAACGATAGTGCCAGAAGCAGAGCGGTGATGACCATCGGCAACGTACAGAAAATCGATTTTAGTAAAAATATCCATGATCTTCCGAATGTCTTCCTCCTGATCGATTTTCCAGAAAATATGCTTGATGCCATCCTCCGTTTCAAAATCGTATAATGGTTTTTCCCCGGTTAATTCATCAACCAATTCATTCATTTCCTGCCGGGCTTTGTAGGTAAGGAATACCTGACCGGTATTGGCATTAAGGGTATCTACGTGCTTGATGCGGTCAGCTTCTTTATCTGCACGGGTATGCTCGTGCTTCTTGATGATATCGTTTTCGTAATCTTCGATGGACGCACAGGCAACCAGACCTGTCTCATCTATATTACCCATGATCAGGCGGTAAAGATAAAAACATGGTTTTTCATCCTGGATAAGAATGCCGTCTGCGATCATTTTATATAGATTCTCTCTACCTTTCTGGTAAACGCTTTCATCGTACAGATTGATGTTTTCCGGCAGGTCGATTTCGGGTTTTACAACGTGTAAAAAGCTGTAGGGTTTATCTTTCACCTGCTCACGTGCTTCAGCAGAATTCAATACATCATAAGGTGGGGAAGCCACATCTTTTATTTTGTTCTCTGCCGGGCGAACACCCCTGAAAGGCTTGATCTTAGCCATCATTTTCTCCTGATCTATTTTTTTGCTTTTTCTACTGTTAAATGCACTTTCCTACCGTTTATATCCCATTCGATCATATCTTTCTGAACTTCTTTTACTGCATGGAACGAATCGGTGAGAGTTTCATTCCTGATGTATTCGGCATATTTCAGGAATACATTCTCGATTTCATTTTCTGCCAGGAAAAATATCTTTATTCTATCCATGATCTCAAAATTTTTATCTTTACGAGTGAATTGGATCTTATTCACCAGTTCACGAGCCAGTCCTTCCTCGATAAGCTCGGGAGTGAGATGAGTATCTAAAGCCACAAAAAGCACTTTATTGGTTTCAAATACAAAACCTTCTCTATCTTTGATGGAGATGATCAGGTCCTCTTCGATTAGTTTGAAAGTACTTCCATCCATTTCCAGGTAATAATCCATACCTTTATGCAGCTTCTCAATGATGCTGTTTGCATCCATCTGAGCTAAAGCAGAAGCGATGTTTTTCATATGTTTGCCATATTTTGGTCCCATCACTTTAAAGTCCGGTTTGAACTCATAACTCACAAAACTATCTTTTTCCTGAATATATTTTATCTCCTTCACATTGATCTCTTCTTTGATGAGATTTTCCATTCTGGTTACCAGATGCTTGTACTTTTCAGGAATATGAAGCGCACCCAGAGTTTGCCGAACCTTTATTTGACAGGTATTTCTGGCTGCTCTTCCCAGTGAGACCAGATCGATCACGGTTTTCATCTCTTTTTCCAGTACAGGATAAATAACTTTACTGTTGCTAACCGGGTAATTTTCCAGGTGAACGCTTTCCCTGCCGGTAAGGTTGGTAAATATCTCTTCTGCTAAAAATGGAGCAAATGGAGCCATTAATCTGGTTACAGCAACCATCACCTGGTAAAGTGTGAGATACGCCTGCTTTTTGTTTTCGGTGAGTTCCAATTCCCAGTATCTTCTCCTGCTGCGCCGCACATACCAGTTGCTGAGTTCATCTACTACGAAGTTCTGGATCTGGCGAACAGCCCGCGTCAGTTCATATTTATCGATATTCTTTGTAACATCTGCTACAAGAGTATTCAGGCGAGAAATGATCCACTTATCGATCTCAACTTCTTTTTCATCCGTTAGCTCATATTTACCGGCATCAAAGCCATCGATATTGGCATAAGTAATATAAAATGAATATACATTCTTCAGTGTGCCAAAGAATTTATTAACGATCTCTGCTACGCCTTTTTCATC
>JACNIV010000205.1 GCA_014382915.1 Candidatus Cloacimonadota bacterium
TATGGGGAAGTTGTAGGAAGTAATACTTTTATTTTTTCCGAATCAGGTGGTAATATCGGCATAGCTTTTTCCATTCCAATAGATAGAGTGAAAAAGATCGCAGACGAACTTATTCAATATGGTAAAGTTCGTGAGATCTGGTTTGGGTTCAAAGTACAGGAGATTAACCCGATGCTGGCTTCTCATTTAGGATTGGAAAGCCTGGATGGCGTTCCGGTTAATTACGTGCAGAAAAATAGTCCTTCCCAGAAAGCCGGTCTGCAAAAGATGGATATTATCACAGAGATAAATGGGAATTATATTAGAAATACCGAAGATGCAGAGATGGCTGTTTCCGATATTTCTGTGGATGATGAAATGAAAATAAAAATTATTCGAGATAAAAAGAAAATGTCACTGGCAATAGATGCAGTGGAATACAAATAATTGGGAGAACAGATGAAAAAATTTGCAATAATCGTAGGGATAATAATTGTGATAATTGCTCTTATAGGTATTTTTGATGCGAAGGCTAAAAAGGGAAAAAGCAAAAAAACTGAAACAGTTAAGGCTCATATCGTAGAAGAAGGTTCTATCACTGTTAAACTGGAAGAAACTGGTGAAATTCAACCTATTCGTGAAATCGAAATAAAATCTAAAGTTAGCGGAAAGATCATTAAATTTTTTGTGGAAGAAGGTGATTATGTAAAAAACGGTGATATAATTGCTTCCATAGAACCCGATTATAATCAGGCAGAGATCATAAATCGCGTGAAGAGTAACCTAGAATTATCTGAAATAAGATTGAAGAATGCCCAACGCGACCTGAAAGATAAAAAAGAATTATACAATGCAAAATATGTATCAGAGAATGAACTTAGTAAATATATCGATGCTCTGAAAGAGGCAGAAATAAGTTATAATTCTTCTATGCAGCAATATGAATTAATTAAAGAGATCGAAACTGAAGAGAATATCTCGCGCATTGTTTCCACTGTTTCCGGAACTGTAATTCAGAGATCAGTAGAAGAAGGGGAAATGGTAGTATCCAACACAGGTTCATATATGGCCGGTACGGTAATTTTAATACTGGCAGACTTGGAAAGAATGGTTGTGAAATCGAAGATTAATGAAGTGGATATTTCTAAAATTGAAAAGGGAATGAAGGTCAAAATCCAGGTTGATGCCTATCCTTATGAGGAATATTCCGGCACCATTACTAAAATTGCAGCCATGGCTATAACCTATAATAATGTGAAAGTATTCCCGGTGGAAATTGAAATAAAGAATGTAGATGTAAAATTGAAACCAGGGATGACCGCTAACATAACAATTATCGGGGAAGAACGAAAAGATATTGTCGTTGTGCCTATTCGCTGCATCTTTTCTGATGAAGAAGGACAAGATATTGTATATAAAGTTGTAAATGACACCATAGGAGAGAGTATCACGGTTAAAACAGGGATCAACAACTTCCAGCAGGTGGAAATTATAGAAGGTATTGCCGTTGGTGATAGTATTTCCTTTACAGAACCGAAAGATAATAAAGAAGTGGAACTGGATTTCGGAAGACACTAATTATTTCATTTTTGTATTAGATGAGTAAATGTTTTTAGTAGGGAGGATCAGAATGGGAAAAGCAAGAATTTATATGTTAATTTCATTCCTGATGATACTGGTATCATGTGTTTTGTTTGCTCAAACCCTGATCGACACTATTCCACTGATAGTTACCGAAGACACCATTATCGATGTTTACGAAAATAGCGAAACAGGTGAGGTCTTCAAAGTATTTGCAAATGATTTAGGTCTCAGGATCCTGGAACAAAGACCCACAACACATATGTTAGCTCAGGCATACCAGTATGGACTTCTCTGGCAGAACGGGAAGAGATTACTTTTTGATAAAGATGAAAAATTTGTGGATTTCAAAAATAGTTATATTCTTACCGGTAAAGAATTCTGGGATAGATATCTAAAAGATTACAAATGGAATTTTATAAAATATACCTTATTGCAAAGATCATTATTAGCCAATGAAGATAATTTAATTATCTACAAAGCTAATGAATTTATTTTCCTGGGAAATGGAAATATAGTTACTACTAACTTTCGTGATTCATTTGGTACGGAAATTAATATCTACTCCCCTGATTTCAAATTGATAGAAACATACAATCCTTATATGATGGGTTTTACCAATGTATCAATAGCAACCAATAATAAAGTTATTATTGCTGTTGTATATCCCACCAGAGCACATCAGGATAATATGCTTAAACTGCTATTCATTAATGCTGATAGTGGTAATCTGCTTTTCGAAAAGGAACTCTATAATAATTTCAGCACCAGCAGGATCTATCCAGTCAATAATTTCTTTGTGCTGTACGGTGATGGCTGGTTCAATGCAGTGAATAATAAAGGCAGGATCATCTGGGATAGAAGCTTTGACAAACCAACCTTCGTAACTTCAGGAATGGAAAGTAAATATTTTTACGTTCTTACGAACAAAGAGCTATTCAGCCTTAAGAAAAAAAATGGAAGTACCAATTGGTCTAAAAAACTTGAATCGGTTTACAAAAGCAAACTCGATGAGGAACTTGCGGGAGTTTCCGATATTAAGATCAAACCACTTGGAATTTATTCTATATTCGATGGGGAATATGCCGGATTACTTGTTGGACAGTCGAGACAAGGGTTAAATACAAAAAAATTCATATATAATGTTGCATTGTATCTTTTTGACAAAAAAGGGGAATTGCAGAAGACGATCGAATGTTGCGAAAGAACACGTTTCGTGAAGGTTCTTCCTAATGACAACAGTTTTAAAATTATTACGGACGACGAAATAAAAATTTATACAAAATAGATCAGATAATTCTTTTCAGAACTCCAGTTTCTATATTCACCAGGTTAAGATTGATATCAGCCTCTGCCAGCATTTCCAGAGCTAATTTGTCTTCATAAGTCTCAGCAATATAGATTGTTTTTATTTCCGAATTTATAATTAACTTAGCGCAGATCGAGCAGGGCTGGTTAGTACAATACATAGATCCTTCTGCAATGCTGGTAGCATTTATAGCTGCCTGAATAATAGCATTTTGCTCAGCATGCACTCCACGGCAAAGTTCATGTCTCTCACCTGAAGGTACTTTTTTCTGTACACGCAAGCATCCGGTCTCAGAACAATGACGTACATGCTTTGGAGCTCCATTGTAGCCTGTTGAGATTATCTGGTTTTCAATAACAATTATAGCTCCCACTTTTCTCCTGAGGCAGGTAGAACGGTTTGATACAAGAAAAGCCATATTCATAAAATACTGATGCCAGTTTGGTCTTTCGTTCATTTATTCTCCCTGTTTTTTTCTTTGGCAATTTCTGCCTGGGATTTGCGAAGATAAAAAGGTTCAAGCTCGGATATTTGGTCGAAATTGTAATCCGGAATGGAATTGCGAAGAGCTATGCTTATCAAAGTGGAAGCAAGAGGAATATTCTGATGGGGAAGAGCCGGTACGAAATCTATCCTGCTGCTTTCAATAATTTCTGTAT
>JACNIV010000206.1 GCA_014382915.1 Candidatus Cloacimonadota bacterium
AAAAGTTACATTTTTTTTATAAAGTAGATAAATACTAAAATTTTAAACTGAATTCAGTTTTTACATTCGGTTCGGAATTGGCAGTAATAGTTCCTCCGTGAAATCGCATGATCTGACGTGAAAGGCTTAATCCAATCCCGGAACCACTTGCTTTGGTTGTAAAAAAGGGAATGAATATTTTATCGATCACATCTTCCAGGATGCCAGGACCGTTGTCTACTACCTGAATGGCAACTTTTCCTCTTTTATCCAGGAAAGCATTAAGTTCCATTTTGCCGTTTTCCTGTCCTTCCAATGCATGCTGAGAATTCTTCAGCAGGTTTAGAAGAACCTGCTCGATCTGCTGCTGATCGGCAGTTACTTCCAACGTTTCAGGAATGATAGATCTTTTACAACTGATGTTATTTTTTTGCAGTTCTTCTTCCATAAGAAGTTTAACATTATCAAAAATGTTTTTAACAGGTACTATTTCAAACTCTGGTTTGGGTATTTTTGTAAGATCACGGTAAGATTCCACAAAACGGATTAACCCCGTACTTCGCTTATTGATTGTCATCATAGATTTTCTTATATCTTCCACGGTTTCATCGTCTATTTCCTGTGGGATATTATCGGTCGTATCAATATCCTTCAATAATTTTGCAACAGTAGCAGAAAGAGACGCAATGGGTGTAATGGAATTCATCATTTCATGTGTAAGAACGCTTATCAGCTTCTGCCAGGCAGCCATTTCCTGCTCTTCCAATTCACTTTGTATATTCTGAATGGAAACCAGGGTTATACTTCTATTCCGCAATTTGAATTCAGTGGCATATACTGCCAGTTGAAGCATTTGATCTTCATCGGAAGTGCGTATCAGCGTCCGTTCACCCGGTTTCATTTTCTTGAGTGTTTTTACTAAATCGCTACTAAAGTTTTTTAAATTTTCAATATTTTTTAGTCTCGATACCTGGAACATTTTTTTTGCACTGTTATTGATTATCTCCACAGTTCCATCTTTGCGATACGCAATAAGACTGATACCAATATGCTGAATGACGTTCTGCAGGTAAAAATAATGCTCTTCTTTTTCCGAACGGATCTTTTGGAAATCCCCGATCACATTGTTGAATGCTTCTTTAAGCCCATCATAAGAAGTTCCCAGTCCTTCGATCTTGAAAGAACGGGAAAAATCGGAATAACGTATGGAATCAAGGAAAGTAGTAAGGTAGCGGTTCGTTTTCTGAATGTACTGGAACATGGATGATATTTGTAATATAGTTATCACACCAAGAAGAATCGGAGTAACACTGAAACCAAGATTATAAACAGAGATGAATGTTAAAAGCATTGTTATAGATATTAGAATAATTCGTACAGAACAGTTGATCTTAAAATTTTTATAAATCATACTTTCCCAACCTTCTGTACAGTGAAGCCCTGGTTAGACCCAGTTCTTTGGCTGCTGCACTTATATTACCGTTGTTTTTGCGCAAAACGCGCTGGATCACCTCCTTTTCTACTTCCTCTATGTTGTAAGATCCAAAGCTATCTTCCATATTTATATCACCTGGTTTTGTAAGCATGAAGTCTGCTGGTTGCAGAATATTCGATTCGCTTAATATAACTGCCCGTTCCACAGAATGCTGCAACTCACGCACATTACCCGGCCAATTATATTGTTCCATCTTTCTTAAGGCAGCAGATGATATTCCTTTTATATTCTTCTTGTATTTTATCAGGTTCATTTTTAAGAAATGTTCTGCCAATAATTTTATATCTCCAATCCTCTCTCGAAGTACTGGCAGGTGTATTTCAACTGTGTTAATTCTATATAGAAGGTCCTGGCGAAATTGATTTTCTTTTGACATTTTATAAACAGGCATGTTCGTAGCACAGATCAACCTTACATCAACTGGTATATGCTTATTTGAACCTACTCGTATCACTTCCCTTTTCTCTAACACCTGTAAAAGCTTCGATTGCAGGGATAGAGAAAGATTACCTATTTCATCCAAAAATAATGTTCCTCCAGAAGCAATTTCGAAACGTCCAGGTTTATCCCTCTTTGCATCTGTGAATGCGCCTCTCACATGTCCGAATAACTCACTTTCGAAAAGAGTTTCGCTTATTGCTCCCAGGTCTACATTAAGAAAGACTTCATTACTTCTGGGTGAATTTCTGTGCAGTGCTCTGGCAACCAGTTCTTTTCCCGTTCCATTTTCTCCTAGAATAAGTACATTGGCATCGGTAGAGGCAACTTTCATGATTGTTCCGATAACATTCTGCATTTCCTGAGAATTCCCTATAAAATCATGAAAAGGTAGATCCATAGTAGCACTCAATTCTTTTTGTTTCATTCGCAGGTTATCTGCTTCTTTCAGAGAGCCTCGTAATTTTAAAGCAGAAGATAATGTTGCCAGAAGTTTCTCATTCTGCCATGGTTTCAAAACAAAATCCACAGCACCTAATTTGATAGCTCTCACTGCCTTCTCAATATCACCATATGCGGTTATAAAAACCACCACAGCAAACGGATCGATCTCCAATATTTTCTCAAGCCAGTTAAAACCCTCCTGACCGCTGATGGAATCTTTAGTAAAATTCATATCAAGCAGTATTACATCGTAATTTTCTTTTTGCATCAATTCAGGAATTCTATCGGGATTTTTCTCAATATGGATCAATTCCACATGGTTTTTTAATAATAATTTTAGACTAAAAAGAATGTCTTCATTATCGTCAACTGCCAAAATCTTACCATATTTCTCATTCATAAAAACTCCAAATATTTAAATTTATGATTCCTCCTTCCTAATCCGGCAACTGCCGGATGGGAAGAAACTAATACCTGAAGTTTCTGCTTCAGTACGAAGTAGAAACTTCGTGAATATCACCATTCCCAACTGGAAAGTTGGGAATGAGCAGTGGAGTATACCGCCTAACAATTCTCGTTACATAGTTCCCTGCTATTCTTATATTCCCCCTACTTCGGAGAATAATAAGGATTAAAATGCAAAATCACTTTACTCCGTCAATAAAAAACTGTCCGCTACCGAACACACTTTAGTTCATAATCGAACACTCAAGCCAAACTTGCGATTTGCTAATTCTTTATAATATAGCGAATTACCGTTTGGCACGCTATTTGCAATAATATAAGCTGTGATAAAGAAAAAGGAGTTTGTATGGATCGAAAGATTGAAAAGAAAAAGTGGACGCTAAAAAAGATAATCTGGTTATCTATTGGTGGGATCTTTATATTTCTAATTTTATACAATTTAATATTTGGAGACCATAGTTCTAAGTTCAATGTTCAAAAGGAACGCATTTCCATTGAAGAAGTCAAGGAAGATTTTTTCCAGGATTATATCACAGTAACCGGAACAGTTGAACCCATAAGTACGATCTTCCTGGATGCAATGGAGGGTGGTCGTGTGGAAGAGATTGTTACGGAAGAGGGTACAATGGTACAAAAAGGAGATGTGATACTGCGTCTCAGCAATACAAATCTCCATCTCGAAATAATGAATCGTGAAGCAAATTTAGCTGAACAGATAAACAACTTACGAAATACCCGACTTTCTATGGAACAAAATAAATTAAGCCTGACCAGGCAATTACTTGAACTTGATTATCAATTTAACATCCAGAAAAGAGAATATGAAAACAGTAAAGACCTCTTTAGTAAAAAATATATTTCAGATAAAGAATTTGAAGAAGAAAAGGAATACTATGAATATCTGGCTAAAACACGAGAACTGGTAATTGAAAACCAGAAAGCAGATTCACTTTTCCGTGAAATTCAAGTTGCCCAATTGGAAAACTCAGTTGAACAAATGCAGCTCAATCTGGAATTTGTAAGAAAGAAACTGGATAACTTAAGCGTAAAAGCACCTGTAAGTGGCTTACTTGTTAGCGTTAATGCAGAGATCGGAGAAGCTAAATCGGCGGGACAAAGACTTGGACAAATACATGTATTAGATGAATTCAAGATCCGCCTGGAAATAGACGAACATTATATTTCACGTGTCCATGCAAACCTGATTGGAGAATTTGATTTCACAGGAAAAACATATAAATTACGCATTAAAAAAATATATCCCGAAGTTCGAAATGGTCGTTTTGGAGTTGATCTTGTTTTCACAGAAGATGTGCCAGATAGAATTAGAACTGGTCAAACATTCCGCGTTAAATTGGAACTTGGAGAATCCAAAATGGCAATTTTAGTCCCACGTGGTGGATTCTACCAAAGCACTGGTGGTCAATACATATTTGTTATCGATCCCACCGAAAAATTTGCTGTTAAACGTGATATCAGACTAGGTAGAATGAACCCCAGATATTACGAAGTATTGGAAGGACTTGAACCTGGTGAGAAAGTTATTATATCCAGTTATGATAACTTTGGAAGAGCAGAAAAGTTGATACTTAAGTAGTGCAAGAAGAGCATAGAGCAATGGGCAAAGGGCAGAGAACAAAGGAAATGAAGAATGAGTAAGTTTAGATTTGAAGATTTGGAAATTTGGAAAATAGCAATCGAGATATTGGATATGTGCATGGAAATAGCAGATATTCTGGAACAAACCCATCTTTATAAATTTGCAGAACAATTAAGAGCAGCAGGATTGAGCATTTCCAATAATATTGCTGAAGGCTCCGGTTCGAATTCTGATAAAGAGTTTTATAGATTTCTAAATTACTCACGCCGCTCTTCTTTTGAAGTTGCAAATATTACTATGTATTTGATTCATAAGCAGATAATTGGCATTGATTGGAAATCAAAAATGGTCGACAAATTGGATATTTTATGCAGAAAAATCTCGAATTTTCAAAAAACACTAAAAGGATAAAATGCACTGTGCGCACTGCCCTATGCACTAAGCACTATGCATTTTCGAAATATATTGAGAAAATAAAAAAACGGAGGAAAAAATGATTAAAACTAACAATCTTACCAAGATCTACAGGACGGATGAAGTAGAAACTGTAGCACTGAACAATGTAAATGTGGAGGTAGCCAAAGGTGAATTTGTAGCTGTTATGGGTCCTTCAGGATGCGGGAAATCGACGCTTCTTAATGTAATTGGACTTCTGGATAATCCAACAAGCGGTGAATATTACTTCAACACTCAGGAAGTTTCCAAATACACCGAAAGAATGCGTACGAACATGAGAAAATCCAATATCGGGTTCATCTTCCAGAGCTTTAACCTGATCGATGAATTGACAGTTTATGAAAATGTGGAACTCCCTCTTCTTTACATTAAAATGTCTTCTGCCGAAAGAAAGAAAAGAGTAAATGAAGTTCTGGACAGAATGAAAATAGCTCATCGAGCCAAGCATTTTCCACAACAGCTTTCCGGTGGTCAACAGCAGCGTGTTGCCGTGGCCAGAGCTGTTATCACAAAACCAAAGCTTATGCTGGCAGACGAACCTACTGGTAACCTGGATTCTGCAAATGGTGAAGAGGTTATGGATCTGCTTACACAACTTAATGAAGAAGGTACCACTATTATAATGGTTACCCACTCGCCATCTCATGCCGAATATGCCCACAGAACCATTCAATTATTCGATGGTCATATTGTTACCGAAAATATAAAGAAAGAATTCCATCTTTAATGAAAAGCTCAATGAAAGTAGGGAGGCATATATGTTCTTAAATTACCTCAAAGTTGCTCTCAGAAATCTGTTGCGAAAGAAGTTCTATTCCACTATCAATATTTTGGGTCTGGCTATAGGGCTTACATGTACCATTTTGATTGGATTGTTCGTGCAGAATGAACTTTCTTTTGATAAACATCATAACAATTATAAAAGGATCTACAGGTTAGAATCTCACTTCACCATCCAGGAATCAGATGATTTTTTTGCTGCAACAGCATTTCCGCTGGGTCCAGCTTTAAAATTAGAATTTCCTCATGATGTGGAAGAATACTGCCGTTTTATGACGATGGACAATAATCTGTTCCAGATAAATGATAAAAAGATATTTGAACATAATGTATATTTTGCCGATTCTACATTAACCACTTTATTCACTCACAAATTCATGGCTGGTACGCCAGATGGAGCCCTGAACGATCCCAACGAAATGATACTTACGGAAAGCTTTTCTCGTAGAATATTCGGTGATGAAGACCCTATCGGAAAAGTGCTGGAGACAGGTTATGGATTTGGATTTACCATCACCGGCGTGATCGAAGATGTAGCATATAATTCACACCTTCGTTTCGAAGCAATTGGTTCCATGATAACTCTGGAAAATTTCTTTGGTAAGGAAAGATACCACAGCCTGGAAAGTGGTGCTTTCTGGAATATTGGCTTCTACAGCTACATTATGCTAAGAGAAACTGGAAACATTCAGAATGTTCTGGATGGTTATCTTGCTTTCAATGAAAAGTACATCAAACCGGTTGGTGAACAAATAAACAGCAAATTTCAACTTATGGTTCAACCTCTGGCTGATGTTCACCTGCATTCGAGAGTAGGGTACGACCTACCGACCGGTAATATTGCCTATGTTTATACATTCAGTATCGTTGCACTTTTTCTTCTACTTATTGGCTGCATCAATTATATGAACATGGCAACTGCTCAATCTGCCAACAGGGCAACGGAAGTTGGCATCCGCAAAGTGGTGGGTGCTCAGAAAAGTTATTTGCGCAGTCAATTCCTGATGGAATCATTGATCTTAACCTTACTGGCTTTGCTGCTTGCATTCATTGCCACAGAATTACTTCTTCCTGCTTTTAATGAGATCGCAGACAGACACCTTTCCTTCAATATAGCAGAAAATCTGAATTTCTTTCTGGGGATCGTGGGCATAGCTTTGATCGTTGGAATTGTTGCAGGAAGCTATCCGGCTTTTTATCTTTCATCATTTATTCCGGTGGAAGTACTGAAAGGAAAATTGGGAAAGAGTAAAGGAACACTTAGAAAAATTCTGGTTCTTCTGCAATTCTCGATCTCGATCATTATGATAGTTGGAACTTTTACGGTAATACAGCAACTGAATTTCCTTCGAGACAAAGACCTTGGATTTGATAAAGAAAACGTTATGATCCTCACAGTGCGTGATACAACCGGTGTTCAAAATCTTGATGCATTTCAAGATGAACTGCTCAAACATCCACAGATATTAAAAGCAGGAACATCTTCCAGCATTCCTGGACAAGGTTACGGAATACTTGTTCAAAGATACGAAACACTCGATGGCACGATGGCAGAAAAGGGAATTAACTTCGTATTTGTAGATAATGATTATATCGATGTAATGGGCATGAAAATAGTTAAAGGTAGAAATTTCGATCCTGAACTAACTACCGATTTGGAAGAATCTATCATTATTAATAAAGCTTGTGCAAATGTTCTTGGCTGGGGTGAAGATCCGATCGGCAAGAAATTAGGTTTCGGTGCTAACCTGGATGGTACAGCTAATCGGGATACTCGTGTGATCGGAGTGGTGAAAGACTTCCATTATAACTCCCTACACAACAAGGTCGATCCTATTCTGCTCCTTCTTTCAGAAAGACCTCTAAGAAATATCAGCTTGAGAGTTAGACAGGAAAACATCGAAAATACGATAAACTATATCGAAGGAAAATGGAATGAGTTCTGTCCTACTTTCCCATT
Organism: Candidatus Cloacimonadota bacterium; assembly: GCA_014382915.1. Classification (GTDB taxonomy): domain Bacteria; phylum Cloacimonadota; class Cloacimonadia; order Cloacimonadales; family TCS61; genus JACNIV01. The sequence goes on from JACNIV010000206.1 coordinate 7,618, forward strand.
CGATTACAGCTTTCTGGATGAAGACCTGAATGAACAATATATCGCTGAACAAAAGATCGGAAGAGTTTTCACCTACTTCTCGGTTCTATGTATTTTTATCGCCTGTTTAGGATTATTTGGACTTGCTGCATACACTGCAGAACAGAGAACCAAAGAGATAAGCATTCGCAAAGTGATGGGTGCTTCTGTTTCCAGCATCGTTCTCATTCTATCCAAAGAATTCTCAATCTGGGTGATACTGGCAAATATCATTGCCTGGCCGCTTGCTTACCTGGCTTTGAAAAAGTGGTTGGAGAACTTCGCATACTCTGTAAATATTTCCATTTTCACCTTTGTTTATGCCGGTATTGTTGCTCTTGTCATCGCTCTTGCTACAGTTAGTTTTCGAGCAATAAGAGCAGCACTTACCAATCCTGCGGATGCTTTGAAATATGAATAATAAATGAGGAGATATGTTTAAAAATTATTTCAAATTAGCGCTACGTAACATTGTTCGTCAAAAGGGTTTTTCTTTTATCAATATTGTCGGACTGGCAATTGGATTGGCTTGCTGTCTGATCATTTTGCTATTTATTCAATATGAATTTTCTTATGAAGAAATGCATCATGACCTAGATAACATCTACCGCGTTCTAACAATCGATAAGGCGATGGGAACGAACAGCCAACGAGTTGGGATTACTATTCCAGCCCTTGGACCATCCATTCCTGAAGCCTTCTCAGAAGTCGAAGATTTTCTTCGAGTTACTAATCAGGGACAATTACTGGTTTCATTTGAAGAAAATCCTTTCGTTTATATTCAGAATTTATGTTCTGCTGATGAGAACATCTTTGATTTTTTTGGTTTCAAATTATTGGAAGGTGATCCGGAATCAGCTTTACGGGAGCCGTATACAGTTGTTCTCACCAAGTCGGAAAAAGCCAGGATTTTCGGTGAAGAGAACAGTATGAACAAAACCATAAGAACAGGAAATGGCTATGATTTGACCGTAACAGGAATTATGGAGGATCTTCCTGCTAATACCCATTTATCATTTACAGCAATACAATCGTTTACCACCAGGATCGCTCAAGCCAGACAAAATCAACCGCCTGATTCTAATCAACCGATCTGGATCGAGAGCTGGCAAATGATCGCCATGCCTACCTACATCAGATTGAAAGAAGGTTTTACTTCGGAAGGAATGGATGAACGGCTTACTGCGTTCTGTCGGGAAAATGAAGTAGGTGAAAATTTTGATATTACCTTGCAAGCCTTGGATGACGTTCACTTGAGATCGACCGACATTATTTTTGATAGTGGTATTTCCAATAAAGGTGACATTAATTATATCTATATATTTGCAGCAATAGCCCTATTGGTTCTTTTGATCGCCTCGGTGAATTACATGAATCTATCTACAGCTAAAAGTATGCAGCGAGCCAAGGAAGTGGGCATGCGAAAAGTAGTCGGTTCAGTCCGCTCGCAACTGATCAATCAGTTTCTGGGAGAATCTTTGACCTTAACTTTGCTGGCTTTATTATTGGCAATCCCACTGGTAGAGATCGTGCTTCCCTGGCTGAATGATCTGGGTGGAACCGGTATCAGAATGAATTTCCTGGAAAACCATGTTATATCTTTGTTCATGGTCGCACTTCTGATCGTGGTTGGAATTATCTCCGGTATATATCCTGCCTTTGTTTTATCAGGATTTAAACCGGTAACAGTTTTGAAAGGATCGTTCAAATCAGGGAAAAAAGGAACTACTCTGCGCACTGTTCTGGTGATCTTTCAATTTGCACTTTCCATTGCACTTATTGGTTCTACTGCTGTTGTTCAGAAGCAACTGAAATATATAAAGAATAAAGACCTCGGCTATAACAGGGAGCAAGTGATATTGTTTGATATGCAGGATAATTTAATGTCCGAAAACATTGAACTGCTTCAGGAAGAACTGAAAAAACATAGTGCCTTCGAGAAAGTAGCAATAGCCGGAAATGTACCTGGCAGAACTTTTGGCCGCACGGGAGTGAATCCTGAAGGTGCTGTTGATGATGATATCTGGATCATGAGCCGGGTTTCTTTGAGCGCAGATGCTATAGATGCTTTAGGAATGGAAATAGTGCTGGGTGAGAATTTCCTGCCGGAAATAACCAGAGAAAATTTTGATGTGATCATAAATGAAACGGCAGTACGCCAGCTTGGCTGGGATAATCCGCTGGAAAAACGCTTCTTTTTTGGACCACAGGATTCCACCGGAGTTGCAATACGTGGCATTATTAAAGATTTCCACTTTATTGAGATGCAGCAAAATATCGAACCAGTTATCATTTTCCCGCAAACGCGGGGACCGGGAAATATTGTTGTTGCCAGAATTGCTCCGGGGCAAACCGAATTTGCCATGGAACATGTGCGCCAGGTTTGGAAGGATGTTTACCCTGACCATCCACTCTCTTTTTCCTTTATGGATGATGAATTCAATAGTATCTACCATCGTGATGAAGTTACCAGTAAAATCGTGAATGTTTTCTCCGGTCTGGCGATTTTCATTGCCTGCTTAGGATTATTGGGATTAGCCAGTTTTGCCATTGCCCAACGCAGAAAGGAAATTGGGATCCGCAAAACAATGGGAGCTTCTTCATTAGCTATCGTCAAGATTCTTACATTCAGCTTCATGAAATGGGTACTCGTCGCCAATCTGATCGCCTGGCCCTTGATCTATTTCAGTATGAGCAAATGGCTGCAGAACTTTGCTTATCGTACAGAGATGGACATTTGGGTATTCCTTATCTCCAGCCTGATCGGGATCATGATCGCCCTGATAACGATAAGTTTGCAAACTTTCAAAGCAGCTAATGCTAATCCGGTGGATGCATTGAAATACGAATAGGAGTAAAGATGTTTAAAAATTATTTGAAAATCGCCTTCAGAAACTTAATGAGAAAAAAATTCTATTCCACAATTAATATAATTGGTCTTTCAATAGGAATTACATGCAGTTTTCTTATATTTCTTTTCATTCAATCAGAACTTTCTTATGATAAACATTATGAAAATACTGACGATATTTACCGATTGGGAGTAGAATATAATATCGGTGGGAAGATAGATCATTATTGTAATATACCCAGACCTATAGGTCCAAATTTAAAAGCAGTATATCCGGAAATCCTTGAATATACCCGTCTTTGTGGTGTAAATGGATTAAGGACTCATAAAGCTATGATTGAATATGAAGGGAATAAATTTATTTGTGATAAAATTTTTGCAGCAGATTCTTCATTTTTTAAAGTCTTTAAAAATGAATTTATTACAGGCAATCCTGAGCATGTCCTTGTTCAACCGAATTCGATAGTATTAACAGAGAGTTTTGCAAAAAGGGTTTTTGGTGTTCAGGAACCTTTTGGAAAAACTATTACTATTGATAATGAATATGAAATGAATGTAATTGCTGTAATTAAGGATATCCCCGGAAAAACTCACATGGAATATGAAGCAATAGTCCCCTGGAATGTAGCTTACAGAGAAGGGGAAGAAAATGTCTGGTACGGATGGCATGTTTATACTTATGTTAAGTTTCCTAATAATTATGATATAAAAGAATTCGAAGCTAAATTCCCGGAATTTTACGAAGAATATATGAGCGAAACATTTGAAAGAGCAAATGGCACTTGCAAAATTATCCTTCAACCCCTCAAGTCTATCCATCTTACTTCTGATCTAACATGGGAAGCCTATCCAAACGGAAATATTATGAACATTTATATATTTTCAATTATTGCTATATTCTTATTGGTTATTGCCTGTATTAATTACATGAATTTAGCCACAGCAAGATCAGCATATAGAGGACGGGAAGTAGGTTTGAGAAAGGTTTTTGGTTCCTATAGATCATCTCTGATCTGGCAGTTTATCATAGAATCGATAATAATAGCATTGTTGGCAACAATTGTGGCTATTGGTATAGCAGAATTAGTATTACCTTTATTTAATAATCTACTCGTTAATAATGTTGAAATAAATTTCACAAAAAATCCTGTGCATATTTTTGGCTTACTTGGATTGGCCATATTCATTGGCTTTTTAGCTGGGACGTATCCTGCCTTCTATTTGTCTGCTTTTGTTCCCGTAAGAGTAATAAAAGGAAACCTTGAAAAAGGCTTAAAGGGTGCTTCTCTTAGAAAAATATTAATAGTTATTCAGTTCAGTATCTCAATTACATTAATAATTGGAACTTTAATAGTATTACAACAAATTGATTTTGCAAAAAATAAAGATCTGGGTTTCAATAAAGAGAACATTATGGTTATATCCATTAAGGATACTTTAGTGGATAGGCAGATTAGCGTTATAAAAGAAGAATTTTTGTCCAATCCAAATATTACAGCAGTAGCTACTTCATACAATCTTCCGGGAATTGAACTGAACCATACAACTGTAAATGCTGAAAATGATGAGGGTGGTTTCGACCCTGTTGGATGTCAATTCATGCAGATTGATTATGATTTTGTAGATTTGCTGAATATGAAGATCATTGAAGGAAGAAATTTTAACAGGGAAATGGATAGAGCGTTTTGGGATGGAATGTTAATTAATGAAGCTGCAATCAGGAAGTTCGGTTGGAAGGAAGATGTCTTGGAAAAGGGATTTTCTTTCGGTCAAGATTCGGAAGGAAATATTTTAAAATTAGATGTTCTTGGTGTTATCAAAGACTTTCATGTTGGTTCATTGCATAGTCTCATCCAACCAATTGTTGTATTTTTAATTCCTGATGAGGGTGATGTTTTTTATCACAGACACAAACGACTTTTTGTTCGATTAAAGAATGAAAATGTTTTTGAAACTGTTAAACACATTAGAAATGAATGGGTCAGAATCGATCCCAACAATCCCATTGATTATGTATTCCTGGATGAAAATATTGATAAATTATATAAAGCTGAAGAAAAACTCATAAATCTTTTCAGTTATTTCTCATTTATTACAGTGTTCATAGCATGTCTCGGACTTTTGGGTTTGGCTTCCTTTACTGCTGAACAGCGTACAAAAGAAATCGGAATTAGAAAGGTTCTGGGAGCTTCAGTTTCTAATATAACCTTTTTACTATCAAAAGAATTTATCAAATGGGTACTCATAGCAAATATAATTGCTTGGCCATTAGCATTTTATGCGATGAGCAAATGGCTTCAGAATTTTGCATATCGTATTCATATTGGTTTGGGAGTTTTTATCCTTTCAGGAATTATAGCAATGCTGATAGCAATATTCACTGTCAGTTATCAAGCAATTAAAGCTGCGAATTCTAATCCGGTGGAAGCACTTAAGTATGAGTAATGGCGTGTTAGCAATTAGCAGAATCCCTCTACTGTCTTCCTTTGATTCAAAGGGAGAACATAAGAAGACGATGAGAGAATTTAGCGTTACTCAAAGCTTTTACCATGTCGGATGACAAGGGCTACTTTGTGAATTATAAATGTGAAATTAGAAATGGAAATGTAGATTCCCAATTAAATTGGGAATGACAGAAGAATCGGAGAATAAATGACGTTTGATAAGAACTTTGAAAAACAATGGTTAGATAAACTTCAAATTGGTCTGAAGAAGATCGGTAAAGCAGATTTGTTTAACGAGATCACAAAAGATAAAGATGAGCATTCACTTCTGAAATGGACAGAAAACCTGATGAAAATGTTAAAAGAAAATCTTACTCAAGACGAGATCAACGAAGTAATGACAGGTTGTGCCTGTATTACTCCCAAAGATTATCTTGAAAACATCCGCAAGGAATATGCAATAACAAAAGATCTGAAAAAAGTGCATACGATGCTTCAGGAAGCGTTTGAGAAATTTATCAGGCAATATAAAAATCTCAATGACGAGCAAATGGAGCTCTTGCGGAAAAAAGGTTGGGGAAGTGCAGGGAAACTGGAAGGAAATACAATTTTATCTACCAAGATTCCAAAAGAATTTCACAAATATTTCCAAACGACAGACATACAAAAAAAGAAATATTATTATTGCCACTGTCCCCGAATCAGAGACTTGTTTTTAAATAACGAAAAAACACTCGATGTGAATTACTGCTATTGCAGTGCTGGTTTTACCAAAGATATATGGGAGTATATCCTTCAGAAAAAAGTTCGGGTCGAGATTATAGAATCACTGATGAAAGGTGATGCAGTCTGCAAGATCAAAATTTATATTTAAGGAGTAAATTATGTTTATAAATTATGTAAAGATTGCTTTTAGAAACATCCTGCGTCATAAAGGATTTTCCGCCATCAATATTCTGGGATTTTCGTTAGGATTATCGGTTTGCATACTGCTTCTTTTATGGGTTCAGGATGAATATAATTTCGATAAATTCAATTCGAATTTTGCCGACATCTACCGGATTATGAGCTACGGAACAAAATACATGCAGGAAGGTTATGAGGGAACTCCGGGACCTTTGGCGCTCACCATCAAGGAATCAATGGAAGAAGTAGAATTTTCAACCAGGGTGTATGGATTCTCTGATTTTATTGTCCGCAGCGATAATCTCACTTTTTATGAAGACACTGCCCTTGTCGTTGATCCCGATTTTTTCAAGATTTTTGATTATCCCTTCCTGGTAGGGAATGAAACAGCACTTTTCTCCGGTCCATTCAATATTGCGATTTCTGAAACGATAGCTCAAAAGTATTTTGGTGATAAAAATCCACTGGGTCAGCAATTGCAAGTTGATGATTTTGAAATGACTGTTACTGCAGTTTTTAAAGACTTTCCTGAAAATTCCCATCTTCAATCCGGATTTGTAGTAAATTGGGATATCTTTCGAGAATTGGGTTATGCCAGCCTGCCCTGGGGTGCTTTCAATTACATTACCTACATCAAAACAAAGGGAGAAATAGATATTGAGCAAATGGGCAGCATAATGACCTTGATCGGTGAAAAGCACGAATGTCCGCAAGTAAAAGACGGTGTGAGTTTTCATCTGCAGCCACTTTCGGAAGTGCACCTGGATGGTAAACACGGATTTTATCATAATTTCTACAAACTCGGCTATCGGAATTACATTTATATTTTCTCGACTATTGCTTTGCTGATTTTGTTTATTGCCTGTTTGAATTACATCAATCTTTCCACAGCTCGATATGAAAACCGTGCTAGGGAAGTCGGCTTGCGCAAAGTCATTGGTGCAACTCGCTGGCAACTGATCTTCCAATTTTTTTACGAGTCGGTGATCTTCACGATTTTAGCTGTTTTCATCTCATTTTTTCTTATTGAACTGTTGCTTCCTGTTTTCAATTCCATCTCAGGCAAAGAATTCATCCTGAAAGATTTCTTGTTCAGCAAAACGGCATTCGGTATAATTGGATTGGTTCTTATAACTGGAATTTTTTCAGGATTTTATCCAGCAATTTTTCTTTCTTCTTTCAAGCCGGTAAGTGTCATCAAAGGTTCTTCATTTGTAAATCTGGTGGAGGGATTGCCCAAATTGCGCAAGATCATGGTTGTTATCCAATTCACTCTTTCCATTCTCCTTATTTTGTGCACGGCGTTTATTTACAAACAAATTGTTTTTCTGCAGAATATGGATATTGGTTTCGATACAGAGGATGTAATTTATATTCCTTTGAAAGGAGACGTTGCAACCAAATACGATGTAGTAAAACAAAAATTTATAGAACATCCTGAAATATTGAGCGTTACCGCTCAGGATTTTCTCTGGGCAGCCAGCAATAACAGAACAACCGGTGTTTACTGGCAGGGTAAACAGGAAAATTATGATGGTGATTTCATCATTCCACGGGTGGATTTCGATTTCTTTGAAACCTTGAACATCGAGTTTGTGGAAGGCCGAAGTTTTTCAGAGGAATTTGAAACGGACAGAAGTTCAGCCTTTATTTTGAATGAAACAGCTCTCAAACAAATGCAGATCATAGACCCCATCGGTAAACAATTAAAATTGTATGGTTACTCCGGTCTGATCCAGGAAGGATCGATCGTGGGTATCTTCAAAGATGTAAATTACGGATCACTTCACAATAAGATAGAATCGCAGGTTATCAGGGTTTTCAAAGATTACACCGACGGGCAACCCACCAGCGCCATACTATTGAAAACATCTAGCGAAAATCTGCAGGAAACCATCGCTTTTATCAAAAGCATCTGGCAGGAATTCAACAATGATATTCCTTTTGAATACAATTTCCTGGAAAAAACCTATCGCAAACTCTATACAAATGAACTGCAGCTTCGCTCAATCTTGAATTATTTCACAATTCTGGCCGTGTTCATTTCTTGTTTGGGATTGTACGGGCTGGCAGCTTTTAGGGCTGAACAAAGAACCAAAGAGATCGGAATTCGCAAAGTAATGGGTGCTTCGGTATCAAAACTTGTTTATCTACTTTCAGTTGATTTTATAAAATGGGTATTGATAGCAAATATTATTGCCTGTCCTATTGCCTGGTATGCTATGAACAAGTGGCTAAAAAATTATGCTTATCACACACCATTAAATGCCATAATTTTCATTCTAACTGGATTAATGACATTCGCAATAGCATTTATTACTGTCGGCTATCAAACTATAAAAGTAGCCAATTCCAATCCGGTGAAGGCGTTGAAGTATGAATAAAATTTAGGAGGATAAAATGAGAGAAGTTGTATTATCAATTCCAACATTAGACGCACAACAGAATCTGGAAATAGATGTGCGTATCAATGGTAAGAAAAAAACCTTGAAATACAGGGTTGAGATCATTCATTGGGAAGGCACAGCTCCTTCATCTGAAGAGAAAGTTACTGTATTGAAACATGCTATCAGGGAATATGATACAGATTGGGAACTGATCCAGATCGGCGCTCCCGATGATGATAAGATCCCACTTATGTTCCGAAAAAAAAGTATTGCTAAATAAGGTAACATAATCCCTGCTGGTTTTAGAAAAATAAAAAAGAGGTTTAAAATGAAAAAAATATTGTTAATACTCATCATTCTTCCTGCGTTGATCTTTGCACAGGAGTATACACTGGAACAACTGATAGAAACAGGATTGGACAAATCATACGATATTCAAAGTGAGCTAGCAAATAATAAGAACTCAGCCAGTTACCTGCGCAGCAGCCTGTATGGTATATTACCATCGGTTTCGATCTCTGCACAGAAAGATAAATATCTTGATGCCATCGATCCTGAATGGAATGCAAGTGCATCACTTTCCATTAGCAAAAGCATCTTTTTGAATGAACCTACCTATTATAATATCCACACTTCTATTCTGGACAAGAAAAATGCTGATCTATCCCTGGAAGAAAAAAGGAAACAGATAGCTTATTACATTTTTTCCAGCTACCTGAATGTACTGGAATCACAGAAAATACTGGGAATCCAGAAAAAGAATCTGGAACTGCAAGAGAAAATATACAACCAGGTAAAAGTGCAATATGATGCCGGTGAGAAGTCACTTTTGGAACTTAAACAAAGCGAGATATCGCTTATCGATTATGAAATTGCTGTGAATGAAGCTGAGAATTCACTTTTTAAAACTCGAAAAGACCTTTTTTCTTACCTGAATATGAAAGATGAAGGGTATGATTTCGTGGAACCGGAATTTGATATCTCCGATGAAAAATTCTCCTTCCAATCTAACAATACTTTGCTTCAAAAAAAGAACAGCCTTACCAGCAGTAAGGTCCGACTGGTTCAAACCATGATGGACTTCTTACCATCTCTTACCCTGAGCTACTCTGTTAATCATAACGATGATAACGATATATACGCTTACAGTGATTATTTACGAGCCAGCAACACACTCTCTATCTATGCCAGTTACGACATCTTTAACCTATTGGAAAAAGGTGAAGCATATTCCCGTTCAAAGCGCAATCTCAGAGTACAAAAAATTGATTTCGAAACCAGTAAGCGAGATTACACCATCGAACTTACCAATCTTCAGAACGATCTGAAAACACTTAACCGGTCGTACACTCTGTACTCCGACAAACTGAAATTATCAGAAGACAACTTGAATATGGCTCAGGAGCAGTACAGACTGGGCATGATCAGCCTGCTGGATATGGACAGGGCAAAGATTGATCACCAGAACGCCCAGCTTTCATATAATAATCATCACTATAATCTTTTGCGTAAACAGGAAGAGATCAATTTGCTACTTTCCAATAAAATTCTAGGGAAATGGTAAACTCGTAAGAGTTGAATTTTATAAACGATGGTGAAAATAAATTTGAAAATAAATTCTTTGATACTTTGTTCAGTCCTTTCAGGATTGGATTTATACTTATTATCTTATTGACCATAGATTTCATCAATGGCTATTCAGATTTAATCCTTCCAGGATTAGGAAAATTGATTTTGATGAATAGAAACCAGCAAACTCATAAGAGTTTAATGTTAATAACCACAGGAGTATACTGTGTAACTAAATCTTTTTAATGCATCAACTTCAGAGGAGTTGAATACTAATAACCATAGGAGAATCCTGTGGGACAAAACTCTTAGAAATGGATCAACTCCAGAGGAGTTGAACATAAATAACCGCAGGTGAAACCTGTGGAGAAAGAATATAAATGATGGGTAGCGTTAAGATAACTGTGGCTAATTACTAAATTTTTCATGGTAACCATTAA
>JACNIV010000207.1 GCA_014382915.1 Candidatus Cloacimonadota bacterium
TTTCTGTACATACTGCATCGTCACTTATGTGCGGGGAAGAGAACGCAGTCGTGATGGCGAAGACATCATTAATGATGTTCACAAAACCGGGAAACAGGGTTTCAAAGACGTTACCCTGCGGAGACAGAATGTGAATTCCTACAATTACCAAGGCATCGATTTTGCAGAACTACTACGCAGAGTGAATAAAGTTGAAACGATAAAGCGTATCCGGTTTGTAACTTCCCATCCTAAAGACCTTTCCGATGAAGTGATAGAAGTCATGGCAAATTCCGAAAAAATCTGCGAACATCTGCATCTGGCAATGCAATCCGGTGATGATGAGATACTACGTAGCATGAATAGAGGATACACAGCAGACCATTTTTATAATATCGTGCAGAAACTCCGCAAAACAATACCGGATATCGCCATTACCACCGATGTTATTGCCGGCTTTCCTGGAGAGACACAAGCACAATTCCAGCGCACTTATGATCTGATGAAAAAGATCGAATTCGATTATGCATTTACATTTAAGTATTCACCACGGGAAGGAACAAAAGCTGCAGAATTCAATGATCATATTCCTGAAGAAACTCGTTTAGATAGGTTGCAGCAACTAATTAATTTACAACAAGATATAACCTTGAAAAAATACAAAGATCAGATCGGAAAAGTTAAAGAAATCTATGTAGAAAAATTAAGTAAAAGATCAAATGATGAACTGGCAGGAAAGAGCAGGGATTTCAAGATAACGGTCTTCAAAGGTGATAAATCGCTTATTGGTACATTTGTAAACGTTCGAATTACAGACGCGGTGGGGTGGACGCTGAAGGGAAAAATTGTAAATAAAACAGGAAAGAGGTATGAATAAAATAATTCAACATTTTCAAGCATGGATCTCTCATGAAACAGCATTGATCAATAATCCCAATCCACTTCTGGTGCTGGCTGTTATACTTGTGGTAGGGTATATTTGCTCCAGATTAGCACGAAAGCTCCATATCCCTGTTGTAACAGCTCAGATCGCCGGTGGTGTAATCCTGGGTAAATACATTCTTAATCTCTTTAGAGCGGACGCTTTTGCAGGCTTTGGTGCAATTACCAACTTCGCACTGGGATTCATCGGACTGACCATTGGAAGTCACCTTAATTTCAGAAAGCTCCACAATGCCGGTAGAAGAATTACATTAATAACCTTAGCTGACGTTGTCATTACACCCATACTGGTTTTTTGCAGTTTATATTATTTCATCCATTTATCATTCGAGATCAGCCTGCTTATCGCAGCTATTTCTATTACCACCGCTCCCGGTTCCACCTTGCATATTATCCAGGAAAAGCGGGGGAAAGGCATTTTAACAAAAACCATCCTGGCTGTAGTTGCTTTGAATAATGTACTCACCATACTGGTTTTTTACGGTGTTTATTATTTCCTTTTTTATAAAGCGGAATTCCATCAATTCGATGCTGTACATACGTTCTTACAGCCATTATTGCTTCTTCTGGAATCTATCATTATTGGAGGAGCAGTAGGATTTGCACTGATATTTTTTACTGAGAAGAGGAAGATCCGGATTTCCTTCCTGGCTACAGTTATACTTGCTGTGGTTATAACGGTGGGAACATCAGAATTACTACATCTTTCGGGCATTTTATCCAGTTTGATATTAGGGATTGTTATTACAAATTATTCCAAATATAAAGCCACACTTTTTGGTGCTTTCAAAGATATAGAGATAGAAGTATTCACTCTTTTCTTTGTATTAGCCGGAACCCATCTCGATCTGAAAGCTGTTCAAATGGCTGGAATTGCTGGTATAGCGCTAATTATTTCCCGTTTGATAGGGAAGACCATTGCCCCCACGATTGGCGCTTACCTGGCTGGATCCACACAAACAATAAAGAAATGGATAGGTATTTCATTGTACCCGATAGCTGGTGTGGCTATCGGTTTGGTCTTATTAATAGAAAATAATGCTTTTCTCAGTGTATATTCCACAGAAATAACTGCCATTGTTTTAACAGCAGTAGTTGTAAACGAGCTTCTGGGACCGATCTTCACTGGTCTGGCAATAAAAAAATCCGGTGAAGAACACAAGAACAGGGTGCGTCTGATGGATTTCCTGCAGGAAGAATTCATAAAAATAAACCTGGATGCAAGAGATAAATGGGATGCCTTGGATCAGATGGCACAATTCCTCTTTAAAACGCATAAAATAATAGAGTTAACACTTCCCGAACTTAAAGAATCTATTTATAACAGGGAGAAAGAGATCTCCACCGGAATAGGGTATAACCTGGCTATTCCGCATGCTATCATCGAAGGCGGACCCAAAATACGTGGTGTAATTGGTGTATCAAAGACCGGTATACCTTTTGAATCTATCGATGATAAGCCCGTTAACATTGTTTTCTTATTGGCTACACCCAGGAAGAATTATGACATGCATCTACACGTTCTAGCTAATATTGCAAAGATATTCGGTCATCATCCGCATATTAAAGATAATATAATAAATGCCAAATCTCCGGAAGAGGTATTTGAGATACTGCAGGCAGAAGAAGTAGAAGAATTGAATCCATTCTTCGAAGATTGATCTTTTGCCACTGAGACTCAGAGGACACAGAGTTTTTCTCTTTGTCTTTTGTCACTGATTATGACTGATTAATTATGTCTTTGCGAGGTTTCTTACAAATACTTTCTTACGAAGCAATCTCATACATCTGAATCCCAAATCTATATCAGAACACATTTTTTTCTTTTTCCATCCGTAGAATCGATATTTGGAGTTTTGGTATTTTCAATTAAGATTTTTTACATTTTACAGAAAAGATATCGGGAGAGAGGTTAAAACATGTGAAATACACTACCTCTGATAATATACATTATGTAAACTTGTAATACACTGTATAACCTCTACCGTGGTATGTAGTTAATGAAAGCAGCATTGTTTTGTTTTTTTTCTATTTTAATTAAGGTTTGTTTTAGTTATTGCTCTTCTCTGTTAATAACACTCTAAAAGAGATTTTCATTTTTATCATTTTGTCTTGAGCTCCAAAATTAAGCCTCAGACGAACGAAAAGAAAAAGTTGAGTAGAAACACATTTAAAATGAAAAATAGCCAGATATTCAAGATTTGAAGGTTATAGATTGAATTATTCTTCGTTCAAGTAAGCAAACTTTACGAAACTTCTTACTAGTGTCATTCCCACGAACGTGGGAATCTAAAGATAAGTTTCGGAAAGTTACTCTCTATATCTTAGTTTATATCATTTATTCTTGATTTAATTTACTCAATCTGTTAATTTCTCTTTTTCTTGCAGTTTCATCGAGAATTTTCTTGCGTATTCTGATGTTTTGGGGAGTTACTTCCAATAGTTCATCATCGTTAATATATTCAAGAGCTTGTTCCAAACTGAATTGTCTGGGTGACGCGAGTTTAATGGCATCATCCGAACCAGCAGCACGAACATTTGTGAGTTTTTTACCTTTCACCACGTTTAGCAACAGATCGTTTTCACGTGA
>JACNIV010000208.1 GCA_014382915.1 Candidatus Cloacimonadota bacterium
AATGCAGAGACACGGAAAGGAGAAAGATCGCATGTAAGCTGAGGTAGAAGGTGCAAGGTCGGTGAGCGCGAAAGGTATTGCTGCGTGGAGACTTTCAGTTCCAATCTAGATGAAAGCTAGCTGGTTCAAATTACAGGGCTTCAAAAAAGCAGATAAAGAAGGCATAAAGGTTCTTTTGTGGAAAGCGTTTACAGAAGATGCCGAACCACCCAAATGGGTACGTGAAAAGAAAAAACCGGAAAAAGTTCCCGGGAAAGTTACTGTTATTGCCTTTCTAAATGGTTGGTGTCCTGCGCAGAATATTGTATTTGAACGAGCCAAACGAGCTTCATTAGAATTCGGTGATAAAGTAGAATTTCAAGAGATAAATACTTTCGAAAGAGATACATTTTTGGAGTGGGGCATCTCCGATGCTCTTTATGTAAATGGCAAGCAGGTAAGAACCGGTCCGCCGCCTTCGTATGAGAAGATAAAGAAGTTGGTCGGGAAGAGAATAAAAAGAGGAGATAAAAATGAATAATGAAACAAAAAGTTCAAAAGAATTAATGCAATACAAAGAAATTGTTGAATGGGCAAAAAAGGAAGTAGTTGGAGTAAGAAAAGTATATATAGGGCTCATATTAGCTTTAGGGATATTCTTTACAGCTGTTTTTATTGTTACCTCATTAGATTTGAAAAGCTATAAACAAGAAATGAGAGATGATTTTGCGTCAGTAAAAAATATGTTTGAGTTAAAAACGAAAGCTCTTGAAGATCAATATGAACAACAATTATCCCTAGAAGTCGAAAAAGCAAAAACGAAAATTATCAATCAAATAGATGAAGAATTTAATAAAGACAGTATTGCTAAGTTAATTGTGACGAAAACCACTGATAGGGTTGATTCAACAGTTGAGAAAGTAATTGAAGATCAAGTTTCATTGAAATTAATTCCATTGCAAGAGGACATTAATAAATTTTCCGAACTTCAGGCTGAATCCGCTTTATTTTCGATAACAACATCCGGAAGATGGTTGAGTGGTGGTGAGGAATCAAAACATTTAATTGCAAGCAAAATTAGAGAGAGACTTGAATATCTTGGTATTGATCAGATTATAATTAATGAGATTTTTGAAGGATGGCATATATTTATACTAGGTGATTATGCACATTTGATATTTTATAAACTACATGAATTTGGAAAAGATAAAGATATCCTAATAAACTATACAGAATTTTTCCCAGAAGAAGAATTTATTTATGATATTGAGCATCTACCCAATCCCGATCATATTAGAAAGTTATTGAATGAGAAAGATATAGATTCGATATTTTTGAATGAGCTAATAAATGATTACGAATATTATTTAACAAATAAGGAGCATCGCAGAATCGAAATGTGGTTTAATCAATATATCGAAGAATGAATTTGCTCTAGTAAAAGCTAGTGCTTAAACTAAAAAGAGACGCAATTTTTTGCGTCTCTACAAATACAAATCTTCCTGCTATTCTTATGTTCTCCCTTTGATTCAAAGGGAGACAACCTGTCTGGGTGTAGCCTTGGCGAAGACTGGCAGAGGGATCTACAAGAAAGAAATTTAGAAACTATCGTAAGTAACTATTTCCTCAATAGATTTCAGATCCCTATTTCCCTTTTCAACAGCAGGATAGCCAATTGGCAGCAGACCTGTGATCTCATAATCCTGAGGAAGATTAATCAACTCAGCCATTTTATCGTGATAAAATGCACCGATCCAGCAAGAACCCAGACCCAATTCTACAGCTTGCAGAACGATATGCTCTCCAGCAATTGCTCCATCAATTACAGGAGCCTTCTGACCGCAAGTCATAATATAATCCAGGTTGGAATTGCAAACTGCAATTGTAATGGGAGCTTCTGAAACAAATTTTTGCCCCCGGCATATGTTGGTTAATTGTTTTCTTTTTTCTTGATCTCTTATTACTACAAAGTGCCAGGTTTGCTTATTACTGGCTGATGGAGCGAGTCTTGCAGCTTCAAGTAAAGTATCGATCTTTTCCTGTTCAACCGGTTTATCTAAGAACTTCCTTACACTATAACGTTCTTTTATACATTCTAAAAGCATTTATCCCCCTTATTTGAAATTATAATGTTTTTTAACTGCTTCCTTTATATCCCAGATACACGAAAGCCCTTTAGGAAAAGTAACAAAGTCACCTTTACCAAATACAACTCTTTCACCATTTTCTGATTCTACTATTACTTTCCCTTCTAACAAAAGACATTCTTCCATACTGTCATAATACCAATCAAATCGGGAAATCTCTTTTTCCCAGATGGGCCAGGATTTAATACCTCTTTCTTCGATTTGTTCATTTGTTAATTTTTCAATCTTAATATTCATAACTCCCTCCTTAAATTTAAATTCTTAAAACTTTCAACATCCACAATACAAAATATAAACTGTGAACATTCTTACTTTTCTGTAAAATAAAAAAACCTTCAACTTCCGTCAAAGGTTTTCTATTATGGCTTCCAGCGACTGCCGGAGATTTGAGCCCCCGTCCGGCAACTGCCGGATAACAGCCAACAACTCATTCATAAATAAAAAAGGCTTCCAAAAAACGGAAGCCTCATTATGGCTCCTGAAGAGGGATTTGAACCCCCGACCTAGTGGTTAACAGCCACCCGCTCTACCGCTGAGCTATTCAGGATCACTCTATATTATGTGGTCTTTTTAAAAACCCGCTGTTTTTGTGTCAACTCTAAATTCTTCTATAAAAAACAAATTAATCAATTATCTATTTGAAACAAAAAACGCTTTAAAATCACTTGACACAAAACCCGCTTTTTTTTGTAAAACGTCAATGCTATAAGAAAAAACAAAAGGAGAAATTGAATGATTCAGCTTCAAAATCTAAGCAAGGATTTTGGCACACTTCGAGCGGTTGATAAGATCAATTTTGACATTAACGAAGGGGAGATTCTTGGTTTTCTCGGTCCGAATGGTGCCGGCAAAACTACTACCCTCAGAATGATCAGCTGCTTTCTTGATCCAACCGCTGGGAATATTCACATTGGAAAATACAACGTTCGTGAACATTCACTGCAGATACGCAAAATGATCGGATATCTTCCCGAACATAACCCCCTATACACGGAAATGACCGTATATGATTATTTACAATTCATTGCCGAGATCAGGGAGATCACTAATTTTAAAAAACGTTTGAAAGAAGTTGTGGAAAAATGCGGTTTACATGGTGTTATTCATAAACCGATAAACATACTATCAAAAGGTTATAAACAACGCGTAGGTTTTGCACAGGCAATTTTGCACGACCCGAAAATTTTACTTCTTGATGAACCCACTTCCGGTCTCGATCCCAATCAGATTGCGGAGATCCGTAAACTTATCAAAGAACTGGGCAAGGAAAAAACTCTTCTTATCTCCAGTCATATCTTACAGGAAGTTCAGGCAGTTTGTGACCGTATTGTTATCATTAACGAAGGTAAGATAGTTGCAGACGGTTCT